>CAYSLD010000037.1:0-15454 GCA_964431795.1 uncultured Bacteroides sp. | reverse complement strand
GCTACCGATAACTATCTTGAGCAAATCAACGCTATGACCGACGAGATGCGCCGTTTGCACACCAGCACTTCGGCCCTCAACGATGTTAGCGACACCTTGCTGCAAAGCTATCGCGCAATCACCGAAAACTCTGAGAACATCACTCGCAGCTCTACCGGATATGTTGACCAAATGGAAAACCTAAACCGCAACATCCAAGGCCTAAACACTATCTACGAAATTCAGCTCAAAAGCATATCTTCACAACTCGATGCCATTGACCGCGTGAACCGCGGCATCAAAGACATTCGCGATATGTACGAGAAAAGCGCCGACCAAAGCGCCCGCTACTGCGAAGAGACCGAGAAAATGGCTCGATACATGCAACAGCTCAACCAAGTGTACGAAAAGATGATTCACGCTATGACCATCAACATGTACAACCCCATGATGGGCGGCGCCGCTGCTGCTCCTCAACAAGACAACGACCAACAATAAACTATAACCGTTAAGATAGATAATGGGAGCAAATAATACAAGGCTTTCTCCTCGTCAGAAGATGATAAACTTGATGTATATCGTCCTCACCGCTATGCTCGCCCTAAACGTGTCAAGCGATGTGCTCGACGGTTTCACTCAAGTGCACGAAGGTTTGCAGCGCACAAACCAAAATATTAGCGCTCGCAACCAAGCTATCTTCAGCCAGCTTGAAGCCTTTGCCGCTCAAAACCCCGAAAAAGGTCAACAGTGGCTCGACCGCGCCTCTGACGTGCGTCGCACCACTAACCAACTATATCAACTCGTCGACTCGTTTAAACTTGCTATCGTGCAAAAAGCCGACGGCCCCGACGGCGACCCTAACAACATTGAGAGCCGCGACGACCTCGAAGCTGCTGCCGTGGTGATGCTCGCACCCGCAAGCCGAAAAGGCGCCGCCTTGCGCAAAAAAGTTGACGCTTACCGCGAATACATACTCTCTTATGTTGCCGACTCAACCAAGCGCAACAGCATACGCAGCGCCCTCTCTACGGCTCCGATAAAGCGAAAAGGACAACTCACTCCCGAACAATGGGAGGACGCCAAATTCGACCAACAGCCAGTTGTTGCTGCCGTGACTCTGCTCACAAAACTGCAAAACGACATACTCTATGCCGAGGGCGAAGCTCTTGCCACGCTCCTCAGCAATGTTGACGCCGGCGATGTGCGCGTGAACGAACTCAATGCTTTCGTCATACCGCAATCACGCCTGGTGATGCGCGGCGGACAATACCAAGCTAACATCGTGCTCGCTGCTGTCGACACTACCGCTCGCCCCGAAATATTCATCAACGGTGCAAAACTTAACAACGCCACCGGCCTCTACCAAGTTGGCGCCGGCTCAACCGGAACGTTCACCTACAAAGGTTACCTCGAAGTGCCCCACGGTGACGGCTCAACAACTCGCCATCCATTCGAGTCGGAATACACCGTCATCGAGCCTATGGCCACCGTTTCGGCAACAATGATGAATGTGCTATATGCCGGCATTGACAACCCCATCTCAATCTCTGTGCCCGGTGTGACAATGAGCCAAATCTCGGCAACAATGACAAACGGCTCGCTCACCCGCAACGGCGACCACTGGGTGGCTCGCCCCGCCGGAGTTGGCAAAGAGGCCGTGGTCACCGTCACTGCTAACATTGACGGACGTCAAAGCACCGTGGCCACCTCATCGTTCCGCGTGCGCAAATTGCCCGACCCAACAGCATTCATCGCCTACAACGACGGCAAAGGCAACACCGACCACTATAAAGGTAGCCGCCCGTTCTCTAAATCGCTGCTCCTCGCTGCCGGTGGCCTTGAGGCCGCTATCGACGACGGTTTGCTCGACACCAAGTTCCGCGTCATCAGCTTCGAAACTGTAATCTTCGACTCGATGGGCAACGCTATGCCCGAGGTCAGCGACGGCGCAAACTTCTCAGCTCGCCAAAAACAAGCATTCCAACGCCTGCAACGCGGCAAGCGATTCTACATCTCTCGCATCAAAGCCGTTGGCCCCGATGGCATCACTCGCGACCTCTCGCCAATGGAAGTAATAATCGGATAACAATACTATCACAATATAGTTATGAACACCTTCAAACGTCTTGCCATAGCAGCAATGTCTGCACTATTCATATCGTCGGCATTATATGCGCAGACCGAGAGCACATCTACGCTCCGCCGCACTACTGCCGCCGACCGCAAACGTGCTGACCAAAACGCCGGCCCAACTGTCTCTGACCGATTGCAAAATCACTACGATGCCGCCGGCACATCTATCACCGACGCCGACCGTCAATGGCTGCGCGTGATTTATCGCCAAATTGACCTCGATCAAGATGTCAACGCTGCTCTTTACTACCCCGAAGAGGCAATCGACGGTCAAGAAAACCTATTCCGCATTATCATGCGTTTGCTGGCAAACAACCAAATCACAGCATACGAATATCTTGACGGCCGCGAACTCTTCACTGACCAATATAAACTCAAAGTCAGTGACCTGCTCGACCGCTTCCACATCATATACACTCCTGCAAAAGGCTCAACCGAGAAAAATCCAAAATACACCATCGACGAGAGCGACGTGCCCACAAACGAGGTGCTATCATACTACCTCATTGAGCGCTGGGAATTTGACACCCGCGGCAACCGCATGAAAACTTACGTCGACGCTATTTGCCCCGTGCTACATCGCTCAGGCGACTTTGGCGGCGAAGCTGTAAAATATCCCATGTTCTGGATTAAGTACTCCGACCTCCGCCCATGGTTGGCCCAGCAAACCATCTTCACCTCCGACGACAACAACCTGCCAACTTGCACTTACGACGACTTTTTCAACCTCACAATGTACAAGGGCGAAATATACAAAACTCGCAACTTGCGCAACAAGTCGATGATGCAACTCTATCCCGACACCGCCGACCTGCACCGCGCACAAGACAGCATACAGCACCGCCTCGACACCTTCGAAGAAAAACTTTGGGTGCCCGATCGTGAGCAAGTCATCGCCTCAAAAACAAAAAGCAAATCATCTGTCGATGCCGACAAAGACCAATCGCTCGAAGAAGCTGTGGCAGATGCCGTTGATACCGAAAAAGCTAAAACTACTAAACGCTCAACAGCTCGCTCGTCTAAAAAATCAACCGCTTCGTCATCGAAAGTGAAAACTCAAAAAGCAAGTTCTTCATCGTCAGCAACACGCTCTGTGCGCCGACGCAAATAAAAAAACACTTGCACATAAACTTAAAAAGGCGTATCTTTGCGCCTGAATGCGGTAGTGGCTCAGTTGGTAGAGCATTGGCTTCCCAAGCCGAGGGTCGCGGGTTCGAGCCCCGTCTACCGCTCACAATAAATAATACAACCATTTAAAGCTATGAATATAGGAGACAAAGTGCCCGCAGTGCTCGGCCTTGATGCCGACGGCAACCAAGTGCTCAGCAGCAAATTTGACGGCACACCCCTCATCATCTACTTCTACCCAAAAGACAACACCCCGGGCTGCACTGCCGAAGCCTGCTCTATTTCAGAAAACTATCAACCAATTGTTGATAAAGGCTACAAAGTAATTGGCATTAGCAAAGACTCTCAGAAAAGTCATGCCAAATTCGCCGAAAAATTCAATCTCCCGTTCACTCTGCTCAGCGATGAGTCGACTGAGGTAAACCAAGCATTCGGCGTTTGGCAAAAAAAGAAAATGGCCGGCCGTGAATACATGGGCACCGTTCGCACAACATTCATCACCGACGCCACACACACCATCACCCACATAATCACAAAAGTCGACACCAAAAATGCCGGCACCCAACTCCTCGAGCTCATTAAGAAGTAAAGAGTAAAGAGTAAAAAGTAGCCATGCGGGCGCAGCCTGTAGGGGCGCAAACTTTTGCGCCCACATCCGGATGGCCCCTTGCAGCATGCCACGCACGGCTTGCCCATCGCTGCATTCATTCCATTATTTATTGAAAAGTGTAGATTTTGAGGGGTAAAATATATTGAAAAGTGTAGATTTTGCTTGCATAAAAGTATTGAAAAGTGTAAATTTGCGATGTGATATTTATTTTAAATGCTGAAAATCATGCTAAAACGTAAGATAAGTAGTTATATTGCAAATCATCTGACCGGCAGTAGCGACAAAATACTAATTATAGAAGGAGCCCGTCAAGTTGGAAAGTCATATATAGTCCGCGATGTTGGCAGACAGTTGTTCGCAAATTTTGTGGAGATAAATTTTGTGGAGGATGACGAAGGTGCGCAATTATTTAAAGATATTCGCAGCACTGATGATTTCTACTTAAAACTAAGCGCCATTGCAGGCAACAACTTGGACAGTTATGCAAATACACTTATCTTCCTTGATGAAATACAGCATTATCCTCAGTTTTTGACACTACTCAAATTTTTGCGTCAAGAGCATCGTTTTCATTTCATTGCAAGTGGAAGCCTATTGGGTATCACCTTAAACGATACTACGTCAATCCCGGTGGGAAGTATTTTGCGTGTTGAAATGTATCAGCTTGATTTCGAGGAATTTCTGTGGGCTAATAACGTTGGCTCAGCTGCTATTGACGTTTGGCGACAGAAATATACAGCCGGAGAAAGCCTTGATGACAGTACGCATAAATTTGTGCTTGATTTGTTTAGAAAGTATCTGCTGGTAGGAGGCATGCCTGATGCGGTAAATACGTATATTGAGACTCACAACATAGTGCGCGTGCGTGAAGTGCAAGAAGCAATACGTAGCCTTTATGCTGCCGATGCATCAAAGTATGAGCGTGATTCTAATAAAAATTTGCTTATACGCAAAATATACGAGATGATTCCTTCGCAGATGGAGAATAAGAAAAAACGCATTGTTGCAAAGGACATTCAAGGTGTGACGGGCGATAGATTTAGCCGCTATACGAATGAATTTGAATATTTATTGTCGTCGGGCATAGCGAATGGTGTGTTGGCTGTCAGCAATCCTAAATTTCCATTGGCTGAGTCGGCTCAAAAAAAACTCATAAAGCTTTATTTGAACGATGTTGGCATGCTCACTTCGCAACTTTATCAATATAATTTGCAGCCAATTTTGTCTGATGAGCGTAGCATAAATCTTGGCTCGGTGTACGAAAGTGTGGTAGCTCAAGAGTTAAAAGCGCATGGCTTTAAGTTGTTCTACTATGATAATCGGCATAAGGGTGAAGTTGATTTTTTGATTGATGATTATAAAAATCAGAGTATTTTACCTATAGAAGTAAAATCCGGTAGAGATTACACCATTCATAGCGCGCTAAACAATTTCATGCAGACACCGGATTATAACGTTAGTACGGCAAATGTTTTATCAAATGAGCGTGAGGTGCGTACGATAAAGGGTGTGGTTTATATGCCGATTTACTATGTGATGTTTATAAAACCATGTGAGGTGACTAATCTTAATTTTTGATGAGATAATAAATGAGTAAAGCCTGATTTTTTGTGCGTTATTTGCACTAAAAATCAGGCTTTTTATTGAAAAGTGTAGGGTGGGTTATTGCGGAGCCATTTGCAGGCGGATGCGCGTTGTGGGCTGCAGGTTGGTGCGGGCAAAGCGTGTGAGGCTTTGCGGTGTGAGTGCGTTGACAGCGTCGGTGAAGTGAGTGTGCATGTCTTGGCCGAAGCGTGTGTAGGCTTTGAGCACGGTGTACCAATATGCGTTGTCGGTGGCGTTGTTAGCGCTATTTTTGAGCATATATTGTTTCACTTTGAGCACCTCGTCGTCGGTGATGAAATTGTCGGTGCTCATGGCTGTGATTGTGTTGTCAACAATTTCTTGTGTGGCATCAGCATTTTCAGGCGCTACGCGGATGTAGACGGGCATGATGAACACTGCAGGGTCGTCGCCGTTCATGCCGGCCGACACTGAGCAGTGAGTTTTGATGCCGTATGTCCAACCGCGGCTTTCGCGTATGTCGGCATAGAGTTTCGACGACAGCACTTGTCCGAAGGCCGAGGCGAGCACCACGTTGTTGACGGTGTAGTCGCATTTGCCGCTGTAGAATGTGTAGTCAATGGTTTGCGGAGTTTCCATCGGTATGGTAAACTTGCGGTCGATGAAGCCTTGAGCGTAGCCGTAGCCTGTGTCTTTGGCATGCTCAATGCGTCCGGCTGCAGGCAGTGTGGCAAGATATTTTTCGGCACACATGCGCAGCGAATCCTCGTTGAAATTACCGATGACGTAGAATGTGAAGTCGCTCATGTCGGCAAAGCGGTCGCGGTGTATGGCCAAAATTTTGTCGTAGTCTATGCGGTCAAGGTCTTCGGCATAAAGTTTTGAGCCGAAAGCGTGGTGGTTGTAGACATACGCGTGGATTGAGTCGCCCATAGCTACCGTGGCATTTGCGTTGCGGTTTTCGATGCGCATACGTGTATTCTCCATGAGATTTGCAAAAGCTTTGTCGTCGCGTTGTGCAGACGTGGCTTTGAGGTAGAGCACTTGAAAAGCAGTTTCGAGATCTTCGGGAGTGGTGTTTGCTTCGAGAGTTTCAAACATATTGTCGATTTGCACGCTTGTGCGCACATTCTTGCCCACAAGCAGCTTTTTGAGCTCGGTAGATGAGTATTTGCCGTATCCTGATATGGCCAAAACCTCGTCGGCCATCTTGTAGTTGGCTTTTTCGGCGGGGTCGAAGTGTTGCGAAAATCCGCCGGGGCTGTACGAGCCGATGAGCACTTGATTTGGCTTGTAGTCGGTCTTTTTGAGCATCACTTTCACACCGTTTGAGAGTGTCCACACTTTAGTGTCGAACTGTGCAAGTTCGTCCTCTTTGACTATGCTTCCGGGCGCGGGCAGATTTTCAATAATATTGCCGTTAACAGCAATGTCAATCCACTCGGCTAGCTCATTGCCTTGTACCGATGCGTAGGCTTCGGCAAGCGATGCATCGTTGAGGTTAGCGTCAACGTTGCCCTCCGGAGCGTATGCTATGTTGATAACATTGTGGTCGTCGTCGCGCACAATAGAGCGGATGTAGCTGTTCACATCGTCAACAGTGACGTTTGCAGCCACACCTTTCATCATTTTATAGTACACGTCAGCCGAAGCCAAGGCACCGCCGTCGAGGTAGTGGCGCACATATTTGCGGGCATAAGTGGTGTTTGTGGTCTTTTCGCGGTCGGCAAACTCAGCGTCAAGTTTTGCTTTTGCTGCAAGTTTTGCGCGTTGCAGTTCTGTGTCGAGTATGCCGTAAGTTGCGGCACGTTTCAGCTCTGATGCGTAAGCTTTCATGCAGTCAAGAGCGCGGCCGGGTTTTGCTTGAGCGCGCACCACAAGAGCCTTGCATGTGCTTGAAAGCAAAAATTTCATGTCGCCAATGCCGAGGTTTGAGAATGGAGCGTTGTCGTCGTGCTCCACCTCATCGAAACGCTCGGCAAGAATAGTCATAGCCAAGTCGCTGATGTAGTCGTGACGTATTTCGTCGATAGTGTTTTCTTGACTTTCAGGCAGTCCGGCATGTTTGATGAATAGTTGCACCATGGTGTAAGGCTGCTCCTTGTCGGTTTGCACTGTTGAAATGATTTTTTCGTTGTCTTCAACTGCGTAGCGGGGTGGGATAGCTGATTTCTTGGGGCGTTTGATGTCGGCAAACATCTCCTTGATTTTAGCCTCGATATAGTCGGGATTGATGTCGCCCACCACTATCACACATTGATTTTCGGGGTGGTACCATTTTTGGTAGTAGTTGCGCAACTCTTTGTGCTTGAAATTTTTCACCACATCCATTTTGCCGATGGGCAAACGGTTGCCGTAAATGTTGCCGTTGTATATAATCGGTGCTGTCTTTTCGAGCAACCGATTGTTGGCGGCACCATTGCGTTGGCGCCATTCGCCTTCAATCACACCGCGCTCCTCGTCAATATCTTTGCCGTTGAGTGTGAGGTCGTGGCTCCAGTCGCGCAAAATGAGTATGCACGAGTCGAGTGCTGTGGTGCGCGTTGTGGGCACTTCGCAGATGTTATATACAGTCTCGTCGGTAGAGGTGTAGGCATTGAGATTTCTGCCGAATTTCACACCGATTGACTCTAAATAGCTTATGAGCGTGTTGCCCGGAAAGTGCGTGGTGCCGTTAAAGCACATGTGCTCCAAAAAGTGCGCCAATCCGCGCTGATTTTCCTCCTCGTTGACCGAGCCAACGCGCTGAGCTATGAAAAAGTCGGCACTGTTTTTGGGGGTCTCGTTTTGACGTATATAATATGTGAGGCCATTATCAAGTCGGCCTATTCTCACCGCGGGGTCGGTGGGAATGGGGTTTGCTGCAAATGTCGCTACGAATGTTGAAGCGAGAAATGCTAGAGATAGTATATGCTTTTTCATATCTTAGAAAATGAATTTTATTGACGTTGTTATGGTGTTGGCGTGCACACTGTTGGTGTATTGTGTGCGCACATAGTCAGCTGACAGTTGCAGCGCATAGCGCGAGTTTATGCTGCGTGTGATTGATGCCGAGGCCGCAATGTTGCTTTGATTGTTCGATTGGTAAACGTATGCGTGCTCAAGCACTGCAATGAGCGAACTTTCATTGGCTGTGGCATCGGTAATGACCAACTGCGACGAACTCAGCGGAGCTATATATTCGTAGCCCAATTCGGCGGCAACAAGC
This sequence comes from uncultured Bacteroides sp., assembly GCA_964431795.1. Lineage (GTDB taxonomy): Bacteria > Bacteroidota > Bacteroidia > Bacteroidales > Muribaculaceae > CAG-873. The sequence goes on along the minus strand of CAYSLD010000037.1, from coordinate 6,833 downwards.
CAGTTTTGCGCCGGAGAAACGGCGCCTTTGGCTTTGAGCGAGGCATTGACTCGGTTGAGCAAAAGGTCGCGGCGCGGGTCGGCATACACTTGGCGGTCGTGAGAGTACCCCACGCGCGGAGATACAGACAGCAAGCGGTTGCGAGCATCGCGATATTCGTAAAGTCCGCTGAGCGCAAAGGCATAATAGTTGTCGGCATACATTTCAAGATAGCCAATCTGTGGATAGATTGACGTTGATGCATCGCCGAATATGTTCTCTTTGCCGTGGCGACGATACACATCATAGTCCACTGCCACTTGTGCCGTGTGGTTGCCGGCGCGGTGTGCATATCCGGCTTGCGCGTTGAGTGCATTGTGCCACACACTGTTTAGCGGCAAGCGGTTGAGGTCAGTCAGTATCTTTTTAAATGTGAAACGCGACAGCCCGACTGAAGCAATAAATCCTGAGCCGCTTTCGGGGTACAAGTTTACGGTTGCACCGTAGCGATATCCGTTGTAGTAGGCATTGTCGCCGGTTCCGGCAAAGCGGTTGTATTGCGTGCCCAGTCCGGTGGCATGATAGATAATTGATTTGCCCATCTCGCTGACAAACTCAATGTCGTTTGATTGCTTGTATTTGCGAAAGTTCACAGATAAGCCGGCAAAGTAGTCGCCAAATGTGTTGTATGCAATGCCGAGCGAGGCATCCAAGCTGCCGGTGACATTGCGCGGACGTGGGTCAACATTGCGATAATATAGCCCGGCGAGATACGAGAGTGTGCCGCCCCAAGCTATGCGGCCGTGGCGGTCGGCAAAACCGCCGCCAAAATAATATCGCTCCACATTCATGCATCCGCCGATTTCGTCGGTAGTGAAATAGGGATATATCAGTGCGGCATCGCTTGTCTCGTTGCACATGATGTTGTGCTGTTTGCCGTTGTTGTAGAATGCGCTGCCCCAGATTGTAGACGAGCCGTTTTTGATGTATGCGTCGGCATTGAAGGCGGCAATGTCGCTGCCGTTGCCAAGCTGCTGATTTACAGCTTCGGTTTGGTGGTCATTGGTGTATGATAAGGCCAATGTGTTGTGCGACATCGGCAACATCCATTGCTTTATGGCGGGGTTGTCGTAGCTTTGCTCGAAAAACGTGTGTGAAGTGCGCATAGCCTCAACTGTGCGGTCAACAACGTTTATCGAGTCGCCGGCAGCAAGAGCGCTGACCGGAGCAAGTGTAAATAGTATGTTGAAAAGCGTTTTGTTCATCGTTATTGAGCTATGGGAGTTACACCGTCGTAGGTGAGTGTTGTGGCAAGCGTGCCATTATAGTCGATAGCTGTGCCTTGGCGCTCAATTTCTGAGGGTATGCACTCGGCATTGAAGTCGGCTGTAGAGTTGTTGGTGTCTTTGAGCACGGGGTTGCCTTGCTCGTTGAGATATAGCATTTTGCGTCGCACGCTGCGGAAAAAGCGGTTTTTGTCGCTGTTGATTACTCCGCAATATGTCCATCCGCAGTCAAGTTGCGGCGCGCATAAGTTCCATGCGTAGTTCGACTCTACGCTGCAGTTCACCACATCAACAATCCACTCGTTTGGCATGCGATATGCGCTATTGCTCATGGGGAATGTGCCGGCAGCGGTAATCATTTCATAATCGTATGTGTAGTAATAGTCGCTGAGATATGTCTCTTTGTCGACGGGTATGCGGGCAATGCCGAAGGCTTTAAAGCCGCGATTGTGCAGCATGAAGTATGTTTTTGTGTAGCAGTACCATTTGTCGAGGTTGGGCACTGTGGGGCTGTCAATGTCGAGGTTGCTCGGACTTGACGACACGTCATACCACTCAAAGTCTGCCCCTGATAGGTCAAATGAATTGGGGTTTGACACACGGTGGTCAATGCCGGTATCGGCGAGCAAGAAATATTCGCCGGGTTGCACCGGGTGCTCTGTGCCGTTGCCGGGCACTGTGTATATTGCTTGCACGGTCATGGCCTCGTTCATTATGTTGGGTGTGTACTCATACTTGTCGGTAGTGTTAAATTTAGTCTCGAAAAAAGTGATGCCGTCAGCATAAATCACGTGGTCGGTGTTGTTGTAGAGTTTCACGTAGTCGTCACCGAGGTATTGGTTGCCCGAGCGTTGCAAAGTGCCGCTAAAAAACACTTCGGCAATGATAAGATCGTCATTCGCAATATTATTGTATGCCTCAAGGCTGAGTGTGTTGGCTTTTGATTTGTCGACCTGCACACTGTAGGCATGCGCTTGCATTTGCGAGATTGCTCCGTTTTCAAGCTCCACTTGTGCCTCATAGTCAACATCGTATAAGCCGATTATCAGCTCAATGTTATCGCGTGAGTTGAAGGTGTAGCTGCGGCCGCTGGTCACATTTTTAAAAGTGAAAGTCTCGGCAATGATTGTGCCTTGTGCCACTTCGTTGGGCACTGCAATGTTTACGGCCACGTTCCCCGTGGTGAGTGAGCCTTGCAGCGAGTCGTCGCAGGCGGAGAGCGTCATGATTGCGGCGAAAAGGTATAGTAAAAATTTATGTTTCATATTGTGTGAATGTCGATTTATAGGGTGAAATTAAGTTCCATGCCGAAATATGCATCAGAGCTGCGGCGCACGGTGATGCCGTTGCTGTCATAGTCGGGCAGATAATCGAGTATGCGGTTGGCGAAAGCTGATATTTTCAGCCATTTGCCTATTTGTTTTGTGGCTTTGAGGTTCACGTAGAGGGCTGTGGGCACTTTTTGTGTGCGATATACATCCTCGTTGTATGTCTTCACCAAGTATTGCAGCAATTGGTTTGTTTGTGCATCGGTGGCATAGTCGTGCAGCAGTCCGTCGTAAGCCGAAATGTATTGCACGGGCACTCCGTTTTGACGCAGACGAGTGGTTTTCACAAACCACATGCATTGTAGGCTTGTAGAGAAAATCAAGCCCCAGCGCGGTATCTGAGTGTCGAACATGAAGTTGGTGTTAAATTGCTCGTTCACGCGGCCGTCGTTGGTGTCATACAGACCTACGTAGAGGTCGCTCACTGATTGGTTGCCAACCACGTCGTTGACGGTGGCATAGAGCTGCTGCGAATTGGTGTAGGTCGACTTAAACCATGCACCGGTGACGGTGAGCGAGGTGCGCAGCGGCTTGAAACGCTGTGTGTTGATTTGAAATTCTACACCTTGTTTGTTTATGCGGCTACCGTTGGTCACTTTGCTGTATCCGTCGAGTATGTTCAAATCCTCGTAGGGCAAATCGCTGAGCGAGGGCTGTGAGGTGAGTGTGTTGGCGTCGATGGCTGATGAGTCGTATTTGCGGTATGCGTATGAATTGTACACTTGCGAGTAGCGATAGCCTGACGACATACGCTCATTGAAGTAGGTCACCGACAAGCTGTTGCCGCCAAGTTCGGCACCGAAACGTATCTCCCACTTGCTGTTGCGGGCGGCGCGTAGATTGTAGTTTGTGGCATCTTCGATGTAGGTGCGCAAGTTCACGCGGCTATATTCGGTGGGATTGTTTACGTCGTAGTAGTTGAGCTGCACTATGTCGTTGTAGTGCACTTGCGGATAGAGATAGTCTATTGTGGGCATTTTTGTGGTGAGTCCGTATCCGGCTGCAAGCAAAAGTTTCACGCGACCTATTGCGGGAAAATGCCACACGGCATTTGCGCGTGGGTCGATATAAACTTTGCCGGCCAGATCATAGCGGCTGTCGAGCGACGGCAACTGTATGGTGCGCAAACCAACTTGCAACTCTGCGCGTGAGGCTCCGACTGTTGCCGTAAAATTGTCTTCGGCGAAAAATGACAACACTGATAGTGCGGGGATGTCTTTATAGGCGCGCGGACGTGTGGTCCAACTTGCCGACAGTGGTTGCGCAAGGTTGTAAACTTGGCCGTCGCCATAGTTTTTTGACAGTGTAAATTCACCGCCTACTTTATATTTGTTGAGGGTGTTGCCCCATCCGGCTTCGCCGTCGGCTTTGAGCTTCACCGATACATTCATGGGGCGGCCGTCGCTGACATAGTCGGCAACGTACTCGCTGAGCAGATATGCGCCGTCGTGCTCGCCCTCGTCCATGGTAGTCGGCGCTACCGATGCGCGACGCGGAGCCACTTGCTTGTGGCGAGTGAGCTTATCGGCCTCGTAGCTGATGCCGGTGTTGAGTGTCACGGCATTGAGCCACTTCACTTTGTTGAAGTTTATGGCCAATTCTGATGCGAAAGCGTATTTGTTGTAGCTGCTTTTATATTCGTCAATTTTGTTGTAGTTGAGGTCGGGGTCTACTTTTGAGTTGTCGAATGAGCCGGTGTAGTCAATGCTCGGCGCAAAGTTTATGGTCAGCGCGTCGGTGGTGAAATGCATATTTGCGCGAGCTGAGGCATTCACACGTTTGTAGTTCTCAAGATTGTTGCGCGGGTCTACTTTCGAGTCGAGATAGCCACCGTCAATATTGAGCACGTGGTCGCCAATAGCAATACCTTTGCCCACCGAGAAGAGTTTGCTGTATTCGTCGGCTTTGAAGCGGGCACGCAGCGGTGTCGCTTTTTTGATGCGCTTGATGTTTACCAATCCGGAGGTGAGGTTGCCATACTCAGCCGAGGGTATGCCGCGCACAATTTCCACGCTCTCAATGTTGTCGGTTGAGATGGTGCGCATATCAATGCCGCGGTTGGTGAGGTTGCGTGTGGCGTCGGGGCCGTCGGTGCTCGATGTGGGTATGTTTTGCATCTCGGCATCTCCGCTGAGGTTCACACCGTCAACCACAAAGAGTGTGCCCAGCGATGAGATAGCATAGTCGCTGTTGGTGGTCGACACGGTGCCGGTGGCGCCGAGGTTGCCGGTTTCGCGTAGTGATATGCTGTTCACTGACCCCATATTCGGGTTTTGCGATATGTTGCCCGGCAGCAGCTCGAGCAAGTCGGTGAAACTGGTTGGCTGTATGTGCTCCATAGCGTCGCGGTCAATGCGCGAGGCTGTTGTGGCGCCGGTGCTTTCGCGGGCGGTGACCACCACTTCGCGCAGCATCTCTGCTGTTGGCTGCATCTTCAGCAACAGTGTGGTGTCGCTGCTCAGCGACAGTGTTTGTGTGAGTGATTGGTAGCCGATAAATGCGACTTTGATGGTGTATTTTCCTGCGTCAGCGCGAAAGGCAAACTCGCCGTCGGCTGATGTTTGTGTTGATTGCGCCGTTGGCACTATTGCTACCGAAGCAAATCCCAGCGGCTCGTTGTCTGTGGCATCAACAACAAAGCCTCGCACTGTGTGTTGTGCAAAAGCTGTTTGAAATGCCGCGATGACTAAAGTGAATATCAAGTATTTAAATCTCATGCTTGTAGAGTGAATTACATTGCAAAGGTACAAATACATTATTATATATGCAATCACTAAAAGTTAGTATTGCTAATATAGAATATTATACTGTTTGGACTGTAAATCAGCTGCAAATTCAGAAAAATATGCTATCAATTTACTTATTTTTGAGTATTTAAGTTTGTAATTTTGTGCCGTAACTTTGCATTGCAATAATGTGTATATTCTAAACATTAATTTATATGAAGAAATTTTTACTCTCTACCCTTGCTGTTTCAAGCATTTTGTTTGCTAACGCAGCTACCCCCACGTTTAATTGGGCATACGCTATCGACACAAAGTATGCTAATGACCAAGTAGGTGCTATCGTCACTACTTCAGACAACAAAGTCGTGACTTACAGCCACCTCGCATCTCAGAATGAAGGTGATGAACTGACCTATAACGACGAGAAACTTGGCTCACCCCTTGCAACAACTACTGAAAGCCGCAACCTCGTTGTTATCAAGCACAACACCGACGGCACTAAGGCGTGGGCTGTATACTCTAAACAAGGCTATTTTGATGCCGGCACCGGCTCGGTTGTGGCTACACCTGATGGCGGTGTGTTGGTTTATGCAAAACCTCGCGGCTCACAAGTTACCGGTGGGTATGAACAACCTCAATTGGTCGATGCTACCGGCGCTGAAATTGACTTCCCCGACTTCCCCACACTCAACTGGACTTACAACTCTGTGCTCTTTAAAATTTCAAGCGAAGGCGCCGTTCAGTGGGTGCGCGAATTTGCTACCGACGAACTCCCCATTGCCGGTACAGGTAAACCGACTACCGATGCAATCACTCCCGCAGCTGTGACCGTTGACGGTGATGGCAACATCTACGTTGCCGGTAACTTCCGCGCTGCAACGCTCTTCACAGGCGAGAAAAACTCGAAATACATCATCCAACCTCGCAACGTCACTTCTTCAACTACTTCAGGCGGCTTATACCTTGTGAAGCTAAACAAAGACGGTGACTGGGCAGGACAAGTGAGCGTATCGGGCACTGCTGTTCGTGATCAAATCACATCGTTGGTTTATGCCGACAACACTGTTTATTTCTGCGGCAACGTGCAAGGTGCGAAGGACAACGTTGTAACTGTTGGTGACAAGTCAATCACACTTGAAAATGAGCTTGATGGCATCATCTATGGTAGCGTATCAACAACAGACCTCGCAGTTAACTATCTTGGTTATGTGAAAGCTTTTGGCTCAACTGATGGCAAACACACCACACAAATCAAAGCCTTGCGCTTGATTGATGGCAACCTCTATATTCTTGGTAGTTTGAAAGGCGGCTTTGGCCCCGCAGGCGCATCTGATGCAGTTGCATCGTCTGAGACAACAACTCTCAACGCATCAATTGTGAAACTTTCTGCTGCTGACGGCTCATGGGGTGGGTTGCATGTGCAAACTGATAAAGTTGGCACTGCTATTGCAATCAACTGCTACTTTGACCTATTCAAAAACAGTGACAAGCTCTATGCTTTTGGCTATGCCCTG
>CAYSLD010000036.1:0-15538 GCA_964431795.1 uncultured Bacteroides sp. | reverse complement strand
TCCTCCTCGTTGAAGAAGAAGTCTTCTTTTGAGGGGTAGTCGGGCCAGATGTCTTCGATTGATTCGTAGGCTTCGCCTTCGTCTTCCATTTCTTGGAGGTTTTCGATGACTTCGAGAGGTGCGCCTGAGCGCATTGCGTAGTCAATGAGTTCTTCTTTGGTTGCGGGCCAAGGTGCATCTTCAAGTTTAGATGCGAGTTCAAGTGTCCAGTACATAGTTAAGTACGATTTATGATTGTTTTATTTATAGATTATTCAGTGTATTAATCGGGGTGCAAATATACTGCTTTTCTGTTATCTAACAATCTTTATTCCAAAAAACTTCGTTTTTTTGTGCTATTTTGTTGAGATAGCGAGCGAAAACGAAGAGGTAGTCGCTGAGGCGGTTTATAAATTTCATGGCGAGAGGCGACACGGTTGTTTGTGTGGCGAGAGTGACCATGTGTCGCTCGGCTCGGCGTGCAACTGTGCGAGCGATGTGAGCGTGAGCGCTTTGGGCTGAGCCGCCGGGGAGTATGAATTGGTTGTGACGGGGCAGTTGGCTGTCTATGCGGTCAATTTCGGCTTCGAGGTGTGTGATGTCGTTTTCGGTGATTTGTTGTGGTTGCCATTTGCTGTCGGGCTCGGTAGCGAGGAGTGCGCCGAGGTTGAAGAGTTTGTTTTGCAGCCATTGGAGTGTTGCGTCGTCTTCGGCAGGGAGGATAGATATGGCGGCGATGAGCCCTAACCAAGAGTTGAGCTCATCGACAGTGCCATAAGCCTCGAGGCGGGCGTCGTCTTTGCTGACGCGTGTTCCGCCTACGAGGGATGTAGTTCCGGCATCGCCGGTTTTGGTGTAAATTTTCATGTTTTTATGCTAGCGCAAGGATTAGAGCTTGGGCAGCTACTACGCGCAAGAACATTGTGAGCGGGTAGACTGTAGAGTATGCCACAGCTGGTTGGTCGTGACCGGTAGAGTTGTTTGCGTATGCGAGTGCCGGTGGGTCGGTGTAACCGCCTGACATGAGACCCATGATTGTGAGGAAGTTGATTTTATAGTATTTGCGGGCGATGATGCCAACAATTACCAAGGGGACAGTTGTGATGATGAAGCCCCATAATACCCACCACATACCGGTTACGTTGAATACAGTTGCGCCAAAGCCTTTACCGGCAGATATACCAACTGAAGCGAGGAACAGGCAGATGCCAAGTTCGCGGAGCAGGAGTGAAGCTGACGATGATGTGTAGGTGACGAGTTTTGCTTTATATCCGAAGCGGCTGAGCAGGATAGCGACAACGAGGGGACCGCCGGCCAATCCGAGTTTCATGCCGAAGCCGATGTTGATAGAGCCGAGGATGATACCGAGCACGATACCAACAAAGATAGTGATGAGGTTGGGTTGGTTGAGGCGTTTCATTGAGTTGCCGAGGCGTTGTGCCAGGCGTTCGATGTCGTTGAGGTCGCCAACAACGGTGATGCGGTCGCCCATTTGCAGGCGCAAGTTAGGAGCTGCGAGGAGGTCAACGCCGGCGCGGTTCACGCGGGTAGCGTTGAGGCGGTAACCGTTGTGCAAGCGTAGAGAGCCTACGGTCACGCCGTTGTATTCGCTTTTGGTGACGAGAATGCGACGAGAGTAAACGGGAGATTGACCGGTAGTTTCCCAGTCCATTTGTTCTTCTGTGCCGACAACAGCGCAAAAGCGTTCGGCATCGGTAGCAGAGCAAACAATGAGGAGGAGGTCGTCACAGTGTATTTCTGTTGACGATTTAGGGATTATAATTTGGCCGTCTTGAGTCATTTGACGAGAGACGACGAAGTTGCATTGAATGATGTCGTGGAGTTGCACGAGAGTGCGACCGTCAACCAATTTGTTAGTCACGCGCAGTGAGAGCAAATAAGGTTTGAGTTGAGAGTCGGCCATTTCGTCTTCAAGTTCTTTGATTTCGTCTTCGGTTTTGATGCCGAAAATGCCCTTGATGATGAACATTGCAGCGATGATGCCGATAACGCCGAGGGGATAAGCGGCAGCGTATCCTTGGGCCATAGTGTCGGCCATAGTTGCGCCGTCAGCCATTTGGCCTACAGCTTGTTGAGCGGCAGCAAGACCCGGAGTGTTAGTCACTGCACCACTCATGATGCCGACGAGGGCTGACTTGTCGTGAACGTTGCCAAAGTAGTAAATAAGCACCACGATTAGCACGTTGAGGGCTATAGCTCCAACAGCGAGGCCGTTGAGCACCATACCACCACGTTTGAATGATGAGAAGAAACCGGGGCCAACTTGTAAACCAATAGAGAAGATGAAGAGTATGAGACCAAGTTCGCGGGCGAATTTAAGAATATTTTCGTCAACGATATAGCCAAAGTGGCCCATCACAATACCAACAAAAAGTACAAAAGTGACACCAAGGCTCACTCCACAAACTTTGAGTTTACCAAGGAAGATACCCAGAGCAATAACGAACGAATATAGCACAAGAGTTGCGCCAATTGATGTATGCCCGGGCAGTAATAAATCGGTTATCCAGTCCATAAATTTTATTTAGATAGTTTTTGCGGTGCAAAAGTACGAAAATTTACTGATATATAAGATTTTTGTGGATTAAATATTTAGGTGTGCCTGACACAATATTAGGAGTGCTGATGCGAGCGCACTGATTAAGAGCGCGGAGATGCAGCATAAACGAGTGTACAAATAAAAAATGCGGCATAAAAAAAAGCTGATTTTGCTATAAATTTAAAATCTTGCGAATTTTAAATTGAAAATCTTGCGAATTTATTATAACTTTGTAAAAAACTAATATAACAACAAATTCCACCCCATGAAATTTAAAATATTGGCTTGCGGCCTAGGCGCTGCATTTGCCTTGAACAACACAACCACAGCAAAGGCCGACACGCCTTACTATGCAGACCTAAACGTGTTGGCAGTGAACAAGCTTGCGCCGCACGCGGCCCGCTTGGCAGAGAGCAATGCTGCTTACACACAGAGTCTTGACGGCACATGGCAATTTTTCTACAGCGACGACCATCGCACCTTGCCTGCGCTCGACGAGATTAAGTTCAACTCAACCATCAAAGTTCCCGGCAACTGGGAGCGCCAAGGATTTGGCACAGCAATCTACGTGAACCAGCAGTATGAATTTAAGTCATACCGTCCGCAACCGCCGTTGTTGCCCGATGCCATTCCCGTGGGCGTTTACAAACGCACCATCAACATTCCCAAAAATTGGGACGGACGCGACATAGTGCTCCACATCGGTGCGTCAAAATCAGGCACAACCGTCTATGTCAATGGCAAAGAGGTTGGATATAGCGAAGACTCAAAAAACCCCGCTGAATATTTACTGAACGAATATCTGCAACCCGGCGACAATGAGTTGGTGCTCAAAATCATGCGTTGGTCAACCGGCTCATATCTTGAGTGTCAGGACTTTTGGCGCATCAGCGGCATTGAGCGCAGCGTAGAACTCTATGCGTTGCCCAAAGTTCGCGTGGCAGACTATGCTGTTATTTCAAACCTCGACGACAGCTACACCAACGGCCGTTTCGAGCTCAAACTAAAAGTGCAAAACAACAGCAAAGGCAAAGCCAATTTGCCTGTCACCTACACACTCACCGACAACAACGGCAACGTGGTGACAACACAAACCGAAAAAGTGAAAGTAGGCGTTGGCGAAACAATTGACGCAAACTTCAGCGCTACCATTGATAATGTGAAGAAATGGTCAGCCGAAACACCAAACCTCTATAACCTCACCATCACTTGCGGTGACGACGTCACCAAGTGCAAAGTCGGGTTCCGCCGCATCGAATTTACAAACATCGAGGCGCACAACCGCAGCAACCGCGTGTTGTTGTTTAACGGCAAACCCATTAAATTTAAAGGTGTGAACATGCACGAGCACAATGCCGAGACCGGCCACTATGTGAGCCGCGAGGACATTTTGCACGACTTGCGTTTGATGAAAGAAAACAACATCAATGCCATACGCTGCTGCCACTATCCGCAAAGCGATATGTTCTACGACCTATGCGACTCAGTTGGTATCTACGTCTACGACGAGGCCAATATTGAGAGCCACGGCATGGGCTACGACTTGCGCAAAGGCGGCACACTGGGCAACAATCCCGATTGGTATGCAGCACACCTCGACCGCACCCGCAACATGTTTGAGCGCAACAAAAACCACGCATCAGTGACAATTTGGTCGCTCGGCAATGAGGCCGGTAACGGTTGCAACTTCTACGAAACATATAAATGGACAAAAGCTGCCGATGCCGACTTGATGGCACGTCCGGTGGTATATGAGCGCGCCGTATGGGAGTGGAACACCGATATGTTCGTGCCCCAATATCCCGATGCAAATTGGCTGAGAAATGCCGGCAAAAACGGCACAGACCGTCCCGTTGTGATGAGCGAATATGCACACGCCATGGGCAACTCAACCGGAGGCATAGCCCGTCAATGGGACGCCATCAACAGCTACATCAACTTGCAAGGCGGATTTATCTGGGACTGGATTGACCAAGGCTTCAGCGAGACCGACGAGCAAGGACACAAATACTACACATACGGTGGCGACTACGGCAAACTTCAGCCCAATAGCGGTAACTTCAACTGCAACGGCATCATCAATCCTGACCGCACCCCCCACCCCGGCATGACCGAAGTGAAATATGCATATCAAAACGTAGGCTTTGAGCTTGGCGAAAACGGTGTTATCACCCTCACCAACCGCAACTACTTCACCGACATCGACGACGGCTACACCGTAGCTTGCACAGTTGTTGAAGACGGACAAGTGAAAGGCATGCAATTTTACAGCGTGAACATCGCCCCGCAACAAACAGCAACAATCACAGCACCGTCAGTGCCTACAGGCAAAGACGGACTTATCAACGTTGTAGTGCTCAGAAAGAGCGACCACCAAAACATTGCCGGTGAGCAATTCCAAGTGACAGCCCCCGAGTTTAACATTGACAACGCCAACGCACAAGGGGCAAAACTCGCACTCAATACCAAAGACAGCGAGACCATCACCGTAAGCTCTGACGACGTGAAATTTGTGGTAAATCGCAAAAACGGCACCGTCACCGACTACAGCGTGAAAGGCACAAGCTACGTTGCCGACAACTTTGGCCCGCGTGCAAACTACTGGCGCGGCCCCAACGATAACGACTACGGCTTTGGTAACGCCAACCGTGCACAAGCATGGAAAGAAGCCTCAGTGCCCGGCGAGGCCAAAGTGACAGCTAAAATGCAAGGCGATGCAGCCGTAATCACAGTTGTGCGCACACTGCCCACAACATGCACCAGCACCATTGTCTACACCGTTTACAGCGACGGTGCAGTGCGCATCGACACCGACCTTTCGGCAGCAGAGAGCAAGGTTGCTGCTATGCCGCGCAACGGTTTGCGCATGCGCTTGCCGCAAACAATGAACAAAGTGAAATACTACGGACGTGGTCCCGGCGAAAACTATAGCGACCGCAATCGCTCAACCTTCGTTGACAACTACAGCACCACAGCCGAAGATATGTACTACGAATATGTTCGCCCGCAAGAGAACGGACACCGCACAGACGTGCGCCGCCTTACCATCACCGATGCAGCAGGCTGCGGCCTCGAAATCACAGCCGACGGTTTGTTTGAATTTAACGCACTGCGCAACAGCGTTGAAGATTTTGACGGCGAAGAAGCAGTGAACCGCGACTATCAATGGTACGACACAGACCCCAACGAATTGAAACACGACGTGAACAACGCTAAAAACAAACGCGCACGTCGCACCCACCTCAACGACATCACAGCTCAACCCTACGTTGAAGTTTGTCTTGACGAGGCTATGCAAGGCGTAGGTGGTTACGACAGCTGGGGCGCATGGCCCGACGATGACCGCATGGTTAAAGCCGACCAACCCCGTCACCGCTCATTCTTGCTACGTCCCGTGCAGAAATAAAAACATACACAACAATAGCATTCACACAACGAAGCAGCACCGCCGGGTGTTGCTTCGTTGCTGTATTTTGGGGTAAAAACAAGAAATAATACAGATAAAAACACAATAAAAGTGGCAAATATGTGGAGATTAAGTAAAATATTTGGTAATTTTGTAGCAGAATCGACAAAAAAGACGTCTAAAATATAAACATCATAAAAATCAACCAATGAAAGAGACAGTATTAGTATCAGGCGGAGCCGGGTACATTGGCTCGCATGTAGCAGTAGAACTCATCAACGCCGGATACGACGTGGTGATTGTTGATAATTTTTCGAACTCAGATGCCGGCTCACTCGAAGGCATCGAGAAGATCACAGGCGTACGCCCCACCTTCTACGAGGTAGACACCTGCGACCGCGCCGCTTTTGAAGAAGTGTTCAAAAAACACGAATTCAACAGCCTCATTCACTTTGCAGCATTTAAAGCCGTAGGTGAAAGTGTTGCCGACCCCATGAAATACTACGGCAACAACCTCACATCGTTTATGAACGTTGTTGATTTGATGCGCAAATACAACCGTCCCAACATTCTGTTCTCTTCAAGCGCTACCGTCTACGGTGAGCCCGAAGAATTGCCCGTAAACGAGCAATCTCCGCGTCAACCGGCCACCTCGCCCTACGGCAACACCAAGCAAATCGCCGAGGACATACTCCGCGACAGCTGCAAAGCCTACGAAGGCGTGCACGGCATAGCATTGCGCTACTTCAACCCCATCGGCGCTCACCCCAGTGCACTCATTGGCGAATTGCCCCGCGGTGTGCCCAACAACCTTGTGCCGTTCATCACACAAACAGCAGCCGGAGTGCGCGAATGTTTGTCAATATTCGGCAACGACTACCCCACCCCCGACGGCACTTGCTTGCGCGACTACATCGACGTTGTAGACCTCGCCAAAGCACACGTGGCAACTATCAACCGCATGGTTAGCGGCAAAATGGAAGCTAAATATGAAATTTTCAACATCGGCACCGGTCGCCCCGTGTCGGTATCAGAACTTGTAGAGTCGTTTGAGCGTGTGAACGGAGTGAAAGTAAATCACAAATTTGCTCCGCGTCGTGCCGGTGATGTCACCTCAGTATGGGCCGACACAGCTCTCGCGAACGAAAAATTAGGATGGAAAGCCGAACGCTCAGTAGACGACACCCTGCGCTCAGCATGGGCTTGGGAACGTCACGTGCGCGGCATATAAAAATATAGCCCCCTCTCTCATGAGATTTGACGAACTTGACCTCAGTGATGAGGTGTTGGATGCGCTCTACGATATGCATTTCGATGAGTGCACCCCTATACAAGAGCAAGCCATACCGGTTGTGCTCGAAGGACGCGATCTAATTGCTTGTGCCCAAACGGGCACGGGCAAGACCGCAGCCTACTTATTACCTATGATTAGCCGGTTGTACACCGACAACGCCCCCACCGACGCTATCAACTGCATAGTAATGGCCCCGACACGCGAGTTGGCTCAGCAGATTGACCGACAAATGGAAGGGTTCAGCTACTTTCTGCCCATAAACAGCGTGGCCGTATATGGTGGCACAGACGGCAAAACTTTTGCGCAACAACAGCGCGGACTAAAGCTCGGTGCCGACGTGGTGATTGCCACTCCCGGCCGCCTATTGGCTCACTTGCAAATGGGATATGTTGACCTATCGAAAGTATCGTTTTTCATACTCGACGAGGCCGACCGTATGCTCGACATGGGCTTTTACGACGACATCATGCAAGTTGTGAAACAACTGCCCAAAGAGCGACAAACGCTGATGTTCTCGGCAACAATGCCGCCAAAAATACAGAAATTGGCAGCGACAATACTCAACAATCCTGCCGAGGTGAAAATCGCAGTATCAAAACCCGGAGAAAACATAGACCAAAGCGCTGCAGTGTGCTACGAGACTCAAAAAACCGACATACTCAAGCACTTATTTGCTACCGTAAGCTCTAAGCGTGTGATTGTGTTTGCCGCCTCAAAACTAAAAGTTAAAGAGCTCACTCGCGAATTGCGCCGCAAAAAATACAACGTTGGCGAAATACATAGCGACCTCGAACAATCTAAACGCGATGAGGTGCTGCTCGACTTTCGCGCCGGACGCATTGACGCGCTCATTGCAACCGACATTGTGGCTCGCGGCATAGACATTGACGACATCACAATGGTGGTAAACTACGATGTGCCGCACGAGGCTGAAGACTACGTGCACCGCATCGGGCGTACGGCCAGAGCCGGAGCTAACGGCTGTGCCGTGACTTTTGTCAGCGAGAAAGAGCAACGCGATTTTGCCGAAATAGAGCGTTTTCTTGGTAAAGAAGTGCGCAAATTAGACTTGCCCAAAGAGATTGGCGAAACTCCGGCCTATCGCGGAGGCAGTCGCAATAACCGCAACGGTCGCAATAGCCGCAACAACCGCAGACCTAGCAAAAATACTTGGTCAAAGAAAACGGCAAAACCCAATCAGCCAAACAATCAAGCAAATAAGCCGGCTGAAGCAAATAAGCCCGCCGACAAGCCGCGGCGACGCACTTTCTATCACCGCAAACCCAAACAATCAGAATAAAGCACAACGAGCAGCCCCCACACGGGCCGCTCGTTTTTTTCTCACTTTTTTCGTTTCATATAGTAATATATGAATAATTATTAGTATATTTGCGCATTACTAGTCATTTAATACTTCATGATATGGCTAAATTCATGACAAATTACGAAATAATGCTACTTTTGGCTCAACGCGTGAAAGAGTATCGACTTGCAGCACGCATAAGTCAAAAGGAAATGGCAGAGAAATCGGGCGTTGGTCAAGCTACAATCAGCCACTTTGAGCAAGGCGTAAATACAAATATGACCATAAACAATCTTATCTCGCTATTGCGCGTTGTGGGCATGGAACAACGAATGACAGAACTACTGCCTGAATTGCCAATGCACCCGCTGGCACTACGCGAGATCAACAAACTAATACCCAAAAGAGTGAGGAGGAAAAACAAATGATAAAGTGTTTAGACGTTTATCTTTGGAACAATAAGATAGGCAATTTAGTTGCTTATCGCGATAAATATGTCGAAAAAGCATGCTTCTACTTTTGCGACGAATTTGTAAAGGGTAACCTAGATATTGCACCGTTGCGCGCATCAATAAAGAATGTTGCTGCACAGAACGGGCTGCCAATCTATGCCGAAAATAATAAGTTATTTGGAGGATTACCTTCTTTTATTGCCGACTCATTGCCTGACAATTGGGGAAATAGAGTGTTTGAGACATGGGCGAAGGCAAATCATGTGAAAATGCGTGATATATCATCGCTAGATAGGCTGGCATATATCGGCAGACGCGGCATGGGTGCTCTTGAATTCATACCACCAACAGCTGAAGAAATGGAGTCGCCATTTAAAGTTGATATTGCCAATATACACAAACTCTCACAATATGCACTGAAAGAAGCAAAGCACTTTAATGCACAGATTGGCAAAGGCCTCATGTGGCAAAGTCTATTTAAAGTAGGCACATCAGCCGGAGGTCGCAGACCAAAAGCAATAATAAATGTGAACCTCGCAACGATGGACTGCTATTCAGGACAGGTTGTTACACCACAGCCCGGATACACTCCCATGATTATTAAATTTGACGAGCAAAGCGATATTCCAACAACTCTTATAGAATATTGCTACTACCTGATGGGTAAAGCCGCAGGGCTGAATATCATGCCCTCACAACTTGTTAGCGATGGAAAATTTGTACATTTTCTCACCCAACGTTTTGATCGAGATGGGAATGAAAAGATACATGTGCAAAGTCTGGCAGCAATGGACCCATTGTCTACAAGCTACGAAGACTTATTTAGCGTTGCCACGCAAATAGGTATCAACAAAAGTGAAATTGAGCAATTGTTTATGCAAATGGTGATGAATGTGCTAGGCGCAAACATTGACGATCACAACAAAAATTTCAGTTTCATTATGGCAAAAGATGGTATTTGGCATGTTTCGCCTGCATACGACTACACTTTTGCGGTTGATTTGTCATCTCCATGGTATGTAAATTGCCATTGCCTGACTATTAACGATAAAAATAAAGATATAGAGCGAAAAGATATGATTGAAGTTGCCAAAAAATTCAACATAAAAAGCGCAGATACATTGATAAACAAAGCGATAGAAGTCGTAAGCAATTTTGAAGGATACGCGCAACAGGCGGGGCTTGACGAGGCATTGATAAGAAAGATTGAAGAAGAAATAAATGAAAGGAGCAAAAAGTTATAGAAACTCCTTGCTCCTTTTATGTCATTTATTATTTAATAGTCTTACATTAGTTGTAGAGGCGCTCGCGGGCAGCAGCTACTTTTTCGTCGGTGATATAGTCGTCATAGTCCATCATTTTGTCGATGATGCCATTGGGAGTGAGTTCTATCACGCGATTGCAGACGGTTTGAATAAATTCGTGGTCATGGCTGGCCATAAGAATTACGCCTTTAAAGTTTTGCAGCGTGTTGTTGAACGCCTGGATTGACTCCAAGTCGAGGTGGTTTGTGGGCGAGTCGAGCACGAGGGTGTTAGCATCAGTGAGCATCATGCGTGCAATCATGCAACGAATTTTTTCACCACCACTGAGCACCGAGGCTTGCTTTAGCACCTCTTCGCCTGAGAAAAGCATTTTGCCAAGGAAACCCTTGATGTAAATTTCAGAGCTGTCGTTGCTGTATTGTCCAAGCCAATCAACAAGATTATAGTCAGTGTTGAAAAATGCACTATTGTCGAGCGGGAGGTAGGCCGTTGTGATAGTTTGACCCCAATCATACTCGCCGGCATCAGCTTTGCGGTTGCCATTGATAATTTCAAAGAGAGCAGTCATGGCGCGCGGGTCGCGGCTGAGGAAAGCCACCTTGTCGTTCTTCTCAATTTGGAAGTTTACGTCTTTGAAGAGCACAGTGCCTTCAACTGAAGCGGTCAACCCTTTCACCTCAAGAATTTTGTTGCCCACTTCGCGCGCGGGAGTGAAGATTATGCCCGGATAGCGGCGTGATGACGGCTGAATTTCCTCAACATTGAGTTTTTCGAGCATCTTTTTGCGGCTGGTAGTTTGCTTACTTTTAGCCACGTTAGCGCTGAAACGGCGAATGAATTCGAGCAATTCTTTGCGTTTTTCTTCAGCTTTCTTATTGGCATTTTGTTGCTGACGGAGAGCAAGTTGCGAAGATTGATACCAAAAGCTGTAGTTACCGGCAAAGATTGTTACTTTGTTATAGTCTATATCGAGAGTGTGTGTGCTCACAGCGTCAAGGAAGTGACGGTCGTGGCTAACCACAAGCACAGTATTTTCGAAGTTTGAGAGGTAGTTTTCGAGCCATGACACAGTTTCGAGGTCAAGGTCGTTGGTGGGCTCGTCGAGGAGCAAGTTGTCAGGGTTGCCAAAGAGGGCTTTAGCGAGGAGCACGCGCACTTTCTCGTTAGCGCTCATATCTTTCATGAGCATATAGTGACGGTCTTCCTTAATGCCGAGACCGCTGAGCAGAGAAGCAGCGTCGCTTTCGGCATTCCAGCCTTCCATTTCAGCAAATTTATCCTCAAGCTCAGCTGCGCGAATACCGTCTTCGTCGGTAAATTCAGCCTTAGCATAGATGGCGTCTTTTTCTTGCATGATGTCCCAGAGCACGGTGTGACCGCGAAGCACGGTTTCCATAACGGTGCACTCGTCAAACTCGAAGTGGTCTTGCGAAAGCACAGAGAGGCGCTCACCGGGGCCAAAAGTCACGGTGCCGTGAGTGGGCTGAAGTTGGCCTGAGAGTATGCGCATGAGCGTAGACTTACCGGCGCCGTTAGCGCCAATAATGCCATAGCAATTGCCACTGCTGAAAGTGAGGTTTACGTCTTGAAAGAGAGTTCGTTTGCCGAACTGAATACCTAAATTGTTTACCTGAATCATTACAAACCTATTAATATTTTTGCAAAGGTACGAAAAAAATAGGTAAGTAAAAAACAGTGAGTGTGTTAGTTGATATCTTCCCACTCAGCATCTTCGATAGGGCTTGAGGGGGCATAGTTGGTATGAGAGGCGTTTGCTTGTGTTTGCGCGGGGTTGTCGGCAAGCTCTTCAAACTCAACATATTCGCCAACATTGGGGTCGATTTTCTTTTCGGTTTGACGCGGCTGCTGTTGTTGGCCGCGAGCTTTGTTTGAGCCGGCATTGCCATTTTGCGCATTGTAAAATCCTTTCATTTGTTTGCGCGTTTTGTAGACAAACGAGCCAACACGAAACAAGGGAAATACAATGAAGTATACAAATAAAATGAATAATATCAGAAGTATCAAACTCATAGTAGTCTTGTTGAGAGGGAGATGGAGTGCACTATTAGATATCGTTTTTGCGCGATACCAACGAGAGCACTAAATAAAATATAATTGCCCAAGCAAAACCGGTGATGCCGTATCCGAGCACAAACATCACAGAGGCAAAGATCAACACATAGCGGCGAAAGTTCTCGTTGATATTGAAGTTTTTAAACTTCAGTGAGAACATGGTGAAATTGCCGACCATGGCAAGCGAGGTGAGCAGGAGTATCACCGCCATAGGCACACCGCCTATATAGCCGTGCTGCGACACCCAACCGGCCAAACCCATGAGAAATATAGCGGCTGAGGGGATGGGCAAACCACGGAAGGTTGTTGAACCTGTGTCGTAGACATTGAAACGAGCCAAACGCAAGGCGCCAAACACGGCAACCAACAGTGCTGCATAGCAAAGTATGTTGCTGCCAAAGTGGTTCATGATATTGAATATCATCAAAGCCGGAGCCACGCCGAAGCTAACGAGGTCAGCAAGCGAGTCGAGCTCTGCACCGATTTTGCTGTATGCCTTGAGCAAACGAGCCGAAGCACCGTCGCAAAAGTCAAACAAAGCAGCAGCGCCAATAAATATGCAAGTCCATTGCCAACCCGGCAGCGGGCCGACAAGGTCGTAGCATTTAAAGGCCATGATGATAGCCAAGCAGCCTGAAACGAGGTTGAGGCAAGTAATAGTGTTGGGGATTTGCGATATGATACGTTTTGCCATAATAGCCAATAATTTAGAGTGTGTGGAGAGTGTGAGCGTGAAAAGCGCCTGAGCGATGCATTATTTCTCGGGATGCAATATACCGATTTGCGATACACCACCGGTGGTTTTGTCGCCTACATTCACAAAAATTTCTGTACCTAACGGTAAGTATAAGTCAATACGCGAGCCAAATTTGATAAATCCCATGTGGTCTTCGATTGAAGCTTCAACTCCGGGATGTGCATAGGTAACAATGCGTCGAGCCATAGCTCCGGCAACTTGTCGCATGAGTATATTTTGACCTGCGTTTGTGCGAATCACAACTGTTGAGCGCTCATTCTCGGTGCTCGATTTGGGCAGCCAAGCAGCCATAAAACGACCCGGGTGGTGCTTGGTGAAAAGCACTTCGCCGTCAACGGGAAACCAGTTAGCATGAACATTAAATATGCTCATAAACACTGACACCTGTATGCATTGGCACTTGAGATATTCCGGCTCATAAACTTCCTCAACAACAACTACCTTGCCGTCGGCGCTCGAAACAACGGCATTTTCGCGGTTTCCAACGAAATTGCGGCGGGGTGAGCGGAAGAAATTGGCAACAAGGGCATAAAGCACACCCCAAAGAACTGTAGAAATAATGGGAACAGTCAGCGGGCGCACACACAACCAAAGTGGTACGTTGATAAGCAGCACTACCAATAGCAGGACTATCAGTATGTTTGTGCCTTCGTGGTGTATCTTTACTCTCATTATATATAGTGGAGGTATATAGCCTGTATTTTTAGCTTGTTGTTAAAAGTTTTATTTGTTTTAGAGCTTATAACTATAAGTGAGTGGTCAAACAGTTTGGTATAGTACCAATGTGCAAAGTTATAAATAAATTTTATATAACCACTAATTTATATATATTTTTTCGGTTATTTGCTAACTTTTTCTAATATACATGAACAAAAAAGGGGCGCAACAAGCGTCCCTTGAGTGTATTGAGATTGATGTCAGTTATGATTTCTTTTTCCAACCGCGTGAGCGCATGATTGGGCCTTGCGAGGGCGGCAACTGCGGGGTGCGTCCGATAAGGCTCTTGAGCGCATCCGGATTGCGACGCTTTGCCAACGGATTTTCCGACTCTACAACCGGAGCCTCAACACGTTTTTCAAACGGTTTGCGGTCTTTTGCGTCCTTGCGGAAGTCTTTGCTGGGCTTGCGATCAGAGAATTTGCCGGGCTTGCGATCACCGGGTTTGCCGTATTTGCGCGAAGCTGAAGCTTTTTTGTCAACACGCTTTTCGGTTTTGAGTTTGCCTCCGGCAGCGCGGAAGTCGCGTTTGTTGCCTTCGAAAAGTATGTATTGGCGCAACTCACAGTCGAGCGAGCCGTTGAGCAAAGCAACTTTTTCGCTGGGAGCAAGACCGATTTTTTGGAAGTACTCTTCGCGATATCCGATGATCCATGCTTGCCATCCGGGGAACACGCGTTTAAGTCTTGAGCCAATCAACTCGTAGAGTGCATCCATATCGGGTGCTGATATGCGTTCACCATAAGGCGGGTTTGTCACCACATATCCTGCAGGTACGGGAGCTTCTTCCCAAGCTGAAAGCGGCTTCACTTGAATGTCAACAAATTTCGACACGCCGGCACCTTTCACATTGCGACGAGCAATTTCGGCAGCTACGGGCGAAATGTCACAACCGATGATTGGGAATTGCACTTCGCGCTCTTGCGAGTCGTCGTTATATAGTCGTTCAAACAATTCTTGGTCAAAGTCGGGCCAATGCTCAAAAGCAAATCCGCGGCGGAAAACTCCGGGGTTGATATTTGCAGCAATGAGAGCGGCCTCAATGGCAAAAGTGCCCGATCCGCACATGGGGTCGACGAACGGAGCTTGGCCACGATATCCACTCATAAGTATGATACCGGCAGCGAGCACTTCGTTGATGGGTGCTTCGGTTTGAGCCACACGATAGCCGCGTTTGTGCAGTGAGTCGCCCGACGAGTCGAGGCTGAGAGTCACTTCACCACCGTTGATATGCACATTGATGAGCACATCGGCATCAGTGAGACGCACACCGGGACGCTTATCGCCGTAACGGTCGCGGAACCAGTCAACGATAGCATCTTTCACGCGATAGGTAACAAAGCGAGAGTGAGTGAAAGTGTCGCTATTTACAACAGTGTCGATAGCGAAAGTTTTGTCGATAGAAAGCAACGACCCCCAATCAAAGTCCTTCACACGTTCGTAAAGCACATCGGGGTTATCGGCGGCAAAATTGTAAAAAGGTTTAAGTATGCGCAAAGCAGTGCGACAGCACAAGTTTGCCTTGTAAAGCATTTCGAGGTCACCGTCGAACGACACCATACGTCGTCCCGGTTGCACATTGCGGGCACCGAGGGCGCGCAATTCGTCGGCGAGCACGGCTTCGAGCCCCTTGAGGGTCTTAGCCACCATGTTAAAGTCGTGTTCCATTAAGTCAAAGTTTATTTGCACTTGCAAAGTTACAACAAAACTGCGACATTTCCCCGCCCCAACA
>CAYSLD010000035.1:0-15720 GCA_964431795.1 uncultured Bacteroides sp. | reverse complement strand
GTTGTGCGCATGAAGGGACTCGAACCCATACGTCGCAAGACACTAGATCCTAAGTCTAGCGCGGCTACCAATTACGCCACATGCGCCTTTGCACGTGCAAAGTTACTAATATTTCTTGAAACGCCAAACTTTTTGCCGCATTTTTTCAGCTATGTCGCGCAAAAGGTGTATCTTTGTCCCACATAACTAATATACCACTTAGATGAAAACTTGGAAAAAATGGGCATTGATTCTGCCCTTGATGTGCGGCACCTCAATGTATGCTCAAACAGCTCGCACTCTAAAACTTTATAACTCAACCGATAGCGCTTCAACTCTCGAAGTCTTTTTACCCGAAAACCCCACAGGACGCGCAATTGTTGATTGCCCCGGCGGTGGATACGTGAACCTTGCAATGGACCACGAAGGCTATGATTGGGTGAAATATTTCAACGAACAAGGCATTGCATACTGCATATTGTCGTATCGTATGCCTAAGGGCGACCGCAACATCCCGCTCAGTGACGCCTATCATGCTATCGAAACAGTGCGCGATAGTGCCGACGTGTGGCACGTGAACCCCTACGATGTTGGCATCATGGGCTTTTCTGCCGGAGGACACCTTGCCTCATCGGTGAGCACACATGCACCTTTCAAATCTCGCCCTAATTTCACTGTATTGTTCTATCCGGTTGTGTCGATGGACGCTGCCGAGACACATCAAGGCTCGTGCGAAAACTTCCTCGGTGACGGCCAAAACGATAAAAATTTGGTGCGCCAATGGTCAAATTACAATGCTGTATGCACACATCTCACCCCTCCGGCTGCTATATTTATGTCTGCCGATGATGGCCTTGTTCCGCCCGCAACAAATGGCATAAAGTATTACAATGCGCTCATTCGTAACGGTGTGCCATGTGCTATGTACATCTATCCTTCAGGCGGTCACGGCTTTGGCTTTCACACTGATTACACCTACCACAATCAGATGCTCAACGAGCTCACCACTTGGTTGCAAAACTTGCCGGCACCGAAAGCTGATGCCGTGCGTGTGGCTTGCATAGGCAATAGCATTACTGACGGCTACGGTGTGGAAATGTGTAGCGTGAACGGCTATCCGGCACAACTGCAACGTTTGCTCGGCGATGGATATAATGTGCGCAACTTTGGCCGCAGTGCTCGCACAATGCTCAACAAAGGCGACTATCCGTATATGAATGAAGAAGCTTGGCAACATGCACTCGCATTCAACCCCAATATCGTGGTTATAAAACTTGGCACAAACGACTCAAAACCCGAAAATTGGCAATATGGCAAAGAATTTGAGCACGACCTTCAGCAGATGGTCGACTCGCTAAAGGCTTTGCCCGCTCACCCAACAATATATTTGGCTACGCCTATTCCCGCGTTCAAACCCACTTGGAACATTTCTGACAGCGTGATCAGCAATGAAATTATCCCCATCATACGCAAAGTAGCTAAAAAGAACAAACTGCAAGTGATAGACTTGCACGAACAGTTTAAAGATGACGAGGGCAATCAAATGCTCGATGACGGCATCCACCCCAATGGCACCGGAGCTGCACAAATGGCTCGCATCGTTGCCGCCTCACTCTCAAAATAAATTTCTCTTTATATATGCCCGCGCGCCACAGCATGCAACTGCCTTGCTGTGGCGCGCATTGTTTGTTGTTATAATGCGATGTGACGAATATTAACGTAAATGAGACGTGGCGATACATATTTATATGTATTGTTGACGTAGGGTAATACATGAAAATTTGCTATTGAGTAATTTTGCATAAAAATTACTGCTGCTCTCTTCAAACCGAGACTTATCACAGCGCATATACAAAACTATCATGAATACAATCTTAAATCAACCCGCACCATCTGCCGCGGCAAAACGCTCAAACTTTCGTTGGGTGATTTGCAGCTTGCTGTTTATGGCACTTATCGTGAATTATCTTGACCGACAAGTGCTGTCATTAACTTGGAAAAATTTCATTGCCCCCGAATTTAATTGGAGCGATGCCGACTATGGTTTGCTCACCGGAGTGTTCTCACTGGTATACGCAGTGTCAATGCTTTTTGCCGGGCGTTTTGTTGACTTTGTGGGCACAAAGCGCGGCTATCTTTGGGCCATCGGTATATGGTCGACAGGCGCTTGCTTGCATGCTTTTTGCGGCATTGTCACCAACGGCATTGTCAGTGGCGACTTTATCATGTCGTTTATCGGCTCGCGCGAAAATTTGTTGGCAATACAAAATACCGCAGATGTCACCACAGCAATCACCACAGTCAGTGTGTGGCTGTTTTTAGGCGCTCGTTGTGTGCTGTCAGTCGGTGAGGCCGGTAACTTCCCGTGCTCAATAAAAACCGTAGCCGAATATTTCCCCAAGCGTGACCGCGGCTTTGCTACCGGCATATTCAACTCGGGCGCACAAATCGGTGCTTTGATAGCTCCGTTCACCATCCCTTTGATTGCAAAATATTATGGCTGGGAAATGGCCTTCTTGCTTATCGGCGTGCTGGGATATCTGTGGATGGGCGCATGGATTTTTATCTATAAAGAGCCGCGCAAAAATCCGCATGTCAATGCTGCCGAGTTAGCTTATATCGAGCAAGATGATGCCGAGCAGACATCAGACGACGATGCTAAAGCAGATGATGCCGACGAGCATATCGGCATATTCAAAGCATTCACTTTCCGCCAAACTTGGGCTGTGATTTTCGGCCGATTCTTGCCCGACTCTGTGTGGTGGTTCTTGCTGTTTTGGGCTCCGGCCTTTATCAGCGAGGTGTATGGCTATTCGTCAGCATCGTGGCAAGGTATGTCGGCAATATTCACCATATATTTCATTTCAATGCTTTCGCTCGCAGGCTCTTATCTGCCGTCAATTTTCATAGGCCGAAATAAAATGAATCCGTATGCCGGACGCATGAAAGCCATGTTGATGTTTGCACTTGTGCCGTTGTTGGGCATAGCAGTTATGCCGCTTGGCGCAATCTCCATGTGGTATCCGGTGGTCATCATCGGCTTGATTGCTGCTGCACACCAAAGTTGGAGCGCAAATGTGTATAACGTGGTTAGCGATATGTTCCCCAAAAGCGTGGTTGCCACAGTGACCGGAGCTGCCGGATTGGCCAGCGGCTTGGGTAGCTTTATGTCGAATTTTGGCGCCGGACGTCTGTTTGACTATGCTGCAAACACTAACATGACATTCCTCGGTTTTGAAGGTAAAAATGCCGGATATATGATAGTCTTTCTCATTGCCGGTGTGGCCTATTTGGTGAGCTGGTGCTTGATGAAACTTTTGGTGCCGCGCTACAAACTTGTCACTCTCAACAAATCGAAATAAACTCAAACATTACTATATGAAACAATTTATGGACGAGGATTTCCTACTCGAAACCTCTACCGCAAAACAATTGTACCACGGTCATGCGGCAAAATTGCCGATTATTGACTATCACTGCCACCTCTCTCCGCACGAGATTGCCGACGATAAGCGCTTTCGCTCTATCACCGAGTTGTGGCTGGGCGGAGACCATTACAAGTGGCGTGCCATGCGTGCTGCCGGAGTGAACGAACACTTTATCACCGGCAACGCATCTGATTGGGAAAAGTTTGAAAAATGGGCCGAAACCGTGCCCGCAACTTTCCGTAATCCGCTGTATCATTGGACTCACCTTGAGCTGCGCACTGCCTTTGGTATCACTGATTTGCTAAATCCGGAGAACGCAAAAAAAATATATGAGCAATGCAACGAGATGCTCGCTCGCCCCGAATTTTCAGCTCGCGGACTTATGCAACACTACAATGTAGCCGCTGTTTGCACTACTGACGATCCTATCGACTCGCTCGAATATCATCGCAGCATAAGCAAAAGCGGGTTCGCAACAAAAGTGTTGCCGGCATGGCGTCCTGACAAAGCTTTCACACGCGATGCAGCATATTACGCTGCGCTCAGCTCTGTGTCGGGTGTGTCGGTGCAATCATACGATACGCTTATTGACGCTTTGCAACGTCGCCACGACTTTTTCGCTGAGAACGGCTGTTCGGTTGCCGACCATGGCTTGTCTGAATTTCCGTACGATGCATTAAATCGCGACATTGCCGACATCCGCAGTGATGCACGCAAGCTATTTGGCAAAGCAGTGCTCACTGCCGATGAGCAACGCATATTTCATACCTCACTATTGTTTGACCTATGTTGCATGAATGCCGACAAAGGTTGGGTGCAGCAATTTCACTTCGGCCCGTTGCGCAACGTCAACACTGCGGCTCTCGCAAAACTTGGCCCGGATACCGGTTTTGACACTATCGGCGACACTCGCAATGCCTCGGCAATAGCACAATTGCTCAACCAACTGAGCATTGCCGATAAACTCACAAAAACAATACTCTACAACCTCAACCCCGCTGACAACACTTGGGTTGCTGCTATGCTCGGCAACTTTCAAGACGGCATCACACCCGGCAAAATGCAGATGGGCTCAGGTTGGTGGTTTAACGACCAACTCTCAGGCATGGAGGCACAAATCAATGCCCTGTCTATGCAAGGCTTGTTGAGCCAATTTGTGGGTATGCTCACCGATTCACGCTCATTCTTGAGCTATCCTCGTCACGAATATTTCCGCCGTCTGCTGTGCAATATCATTGGCAATGACGTGGAAAACGGTCTTATCCCCGCTGCCGAAATGCCACGCATTGAGCAGATGGTTGAGAACATTTCATACTACAACGCAAAAAAATATTTCAATCTATAAATCGTAACCATTATGATGGAAAAAACTTGGAGATGGTTCGGCCCAAACGATAAAATCACGCTGTCCATGCTCCGTCAAATCGGTGTGGAAGGTATCGTCACCGCCTTGCACCACGTTGCCAACGGTGAGGTGTGGCAACTTGATGAAATACAAAAAATGTGTGACCTCATTGCAGCGCATGGCATGCGTTGGTCGGTGGTGGAAAGCCTCCCGGTCAGCGAGTCGATTAAATATGCCGGGCCTGACCGCGACAAACTTATTGAAAACTACAAGGAAAGCTTGCGCAACCTTGGCCGCGCCGGTGTGAAAACGGTGTGCTATAACTTCATGCCGGTGCTCGATTGGGCACGCACTGATTTGGAGTATCCAAACGATAACGGCACTTCAAATCTGTATTTCAACCGCGCCGAATTTGCCTATTTCGACATTTACATCGTCAAACGTGAAAATGCCGCCAACGATTGGGATGAGCCAACTTTAGCTCGTGTGGCTGAATTGGCTAAGACCATGACTGCCGACGGCGAAAAACGTTTGGTTGACAACATAATAGTTAAAACGCAAGGCTTTGTAAACGGCAATATCTCGGAGGACGAACTTCGTCCGGTTGAGAAATTTCGCGAGTTGCTGGCTCTCTATAAAGGTGTTGACAAAGCTGCACTGCGCGCAAACCTCAAATACTTCCTCGAAGCTATTATGCCCGTATGCCGCGAGTACGACATAAATATGTGTGTGCACCCCGACGACCCTCCATTGCAAATACTCGGTTTGCCGCGTATTGTCACTTGTGACGAAGATATTGAGTGGTTTCTCAATGCCGTGCCCGACCCCCACAACGGCCTCACTTTTTGTGCCGGCTCGCTCAGCTCAGGCGCTCACAACAATGTGCCGGAATTGGCCCGCAAATATGCCGCACGCACTTGGTTTGTGCACTTGCGCTCTTGCGACGTGTTGCCGAACGGCGACTTCAAAGAGGCCTCACACTTGGCCGGTCGCGCCCATATCATTGACCTTGTGCGCATATTTCAAAGCATCAAGCCCGGCCTGCCAATGCGCGTAGACCACGCTCCGCTGATGTTGGGCGACGACAAAATGGGATATAATGCCGGATACTCATTCCACGGCCGTATGCTCGCTCTCGGCCAAGTGGAAGGCATTATGGCTACGGTTGACGACGAAATGAGTAAAAAAATAAAAACTGTATAATCAAGAAATTAATAAAAATAGAAATATGAACGATTTGTTTGATATTAAAGATAACGTTGTTGTTATCACCGGCGGAACCGGTGTGCTCGGTTCGTGCATCGGCGAATACCTCGCTTTGCAAGGTGCTAAAGTAATTCTTATGGGCCGTCGCAAAGACGAGGGCGAAAAAATTGTTGCCGAAATTCGTGCTAAAGGCGGTGAGGCCCAATTTCTTGTCACCGACGTGATGAATCCGGAAAAAGTGCAAAAAAACTGCGACGAAATAATGGCTAAATACGGCCGCGTTGACGCTTTGCTCAACGCCGCAGGTGGTAATATGCCGGGTGCTACTATTGCTCCCACAGGCACTATTTTTGACATCAAAGTTGAGGAATTTCAAAAAGTGCTCAACCTCAACCTTACCGGTACTGTTATTCCCACTCAAATATTCCTCAAACCGATGGTTGAGGCCGGTCATGGCTCAATTGTGAACTTCTCGTCAATGGCTGCTTTTCGCCCCATGACTCGCGTTTTGGGATATGCCGCTGCCAAGGCCGGTATCAGCAATTTCACCGCTTTCATGGCTAATGAAGTGGCCACGAAATTTACTTCCGGCATACGCGTGAATGCAATAGCTCCCGGCTTCTTCCTCACAAATCAAAACCGTGCATTGCTCACTAACGAGGATGGCTCGCTCACTCAGCGCGGTGCTGATGTTATTCGCCAAACACCGTTCAAACGCTTTGGTAAGCCCGAAGAACTTTGTGGCACTATACACTATCTTATTTCTCCGGCCGCATCGTTTGTCACCGGCACTGTTGCCGTTGTTGATGGCGGCTTTAACGCTTTTGCTATGTGATTATGAGCAAGATTGTTACTCTTGGCGAAATTATGCTTCGCCTTTCTCCGACCGGAAACTACCGCTTTGTGCAGTGCGACAATTTCGACGTCATCTTTGGTGGCGGCGAAGCTAATGTTGCCGTAAGCTGCGCTAATTTTGGCCATGACGCTTATTTTGTGACGAAACTCCCCACTCACGAAATAGGTCAAGCTGCGGTAAATGCTTTGCGACGTTATGGCGTGAACACAAACTATATAACACGCGGCGGCGACCGTGTGGGCATATACTACTGCGAGACCGGTGCCTCTATGCGCCCGTCGAAAGTGATATATGACCGCGCTCACTCTGCTATTGCCGAGGCTGAGCCTGCCGACTTTGATTTTGACGCTATAATGCGCGATGCTGATTGGTTTCACTGGAGCGGCATCACCCCGGCTATTTCTGATAAGGCTGCCGAATTGGTGCTTCTTGCTTGCCAAGCTGCAAAACGTCATGGCGTGACGGTGAGCGTTGACCTCAATTTCCGCAAAAAACTGTGGACAAGCGAAAAAGCTCAGTCAATCATGCGCCCGCTCATGCAATATGTTGATGTGTGCATAGGTAATGAGGAGGATGCCGAACTATGTCTTGGCTTTAAACCCGATGCTAATGTTGAGGCCGGTGAGACTTCTGCCGAAGGATATAAAGGCATATTCAAAGCTATGGCAAAAGAATTTGGCTTTAAGTATGTTGTCTCTACCTTGCGCGAGTCGTTCTCTGCCTCGCATAACGGTTGGAAAGCTATGATTTATAACGGCGAGGAGTTTTATGAGTCGAAACGTTATGACATCAGCCCTATCGTTGACCGCGTGGGTGGTGGCGATTCGTTCTCAGGCGGCCTCATTCATGGCTTGCTCACTAAGCAAACTCAAGGCGAAGCACTCGAATTTGCTGTGGCTGCATCTGCGCTCAAACATACAATAAACGGCGACTTTAACATGGTTACCGCTGCCGAAGTTGAAGCTTTGGCCGGTGGCAACGCTAACGGACGTGTACAACGATAATGGCTAGATTTGATAAATTTACGGTAATAGGTAAAATGCAACAGACACCTATGGTGCCCGTGTTTTACCACAGCGACATTGAGGTCGCTAAAAATGTGTTGCGCGCTTGCTATGAAGGCGGAGTGCGCGCTTTCGAATTCACCAATCGCGGCGATTTTGCCCACGAAGTTTTCGGAGTGTTGGCAAAATTTGCCGCAACTGAGTGCCCTGAGTTGGCCTTAGGTGTTGGCTCGGTGGTCGATGCTGCCACTGCGGCACTTTATATGCAACTCGGCGCAAACTTTGTTGTGGGACCGCTATTTAATGCTGAGGTGGCTCGCGCTTGCAATCGACGTCAAGTGGTTTACATACCCGGTTGTGGCTCTGTCTCTGAGGTTGGTAATGCGCAAGAGGACGGCTGCGAAATTTGCAAAGTATTTCCCGGTGATGTGCTTGGCACAAAATTTGTGAAGGGCATCATGGCGCCAATGCCTTGGTCTCGACTCATGGTTACCGGTGGTGTTGAACCGACTGCCGACAATCTGCGTGGTTGGTTTGCTGCCGGCGCTTTCGCTGTTGGCATGGGCTCTAAGCTATTTCCAAAAGACCGCATTGCCGCGCACGATTGGACATATATCACCGATAAGTGTCGCGAGGCTATCAGCTATACAAAATAAGCGCTTCGACGCACGCAAACAAACAGGGCAGCTTCTCACGAGGCCGCCCTGTCGCGTTTTAATAACTTAAAACAATTACATAACTAACATAAAACACATTTAATTGTATCATACTAAATCTATATTTACTATAATTGGTAAAAGCTTGATTTAAATGAATCACTGGTCTTTGTTCTGTGTTGGGTGCGTGTTTTGCATAGATTTTAGAATCAGTATCTTGTAGTATTACATCGGCTTGCCGACATCACAAAGTTACGCACAACTTTCACCGAAAACAAGCCTCAAACTTCCCGATATAAACCCAACACAAATGCCGATAACGCATACTGCTCACGCTATCAACACGTTAGCCACGTGCCCCGAAACCCCAATATAGACACCCGCGTAAACCACCGTTTGCCGTAAAATACGTTTTTCACAAAGCCACATCATATATTTCCGGCTAATTTTATTTGTTACGATTAATAAAATTGCAACTTTTCTCATTATTATTTGCTACGATTAATAAAAAATATTACATTTGCAGCATGAAAATCATATCAAGAAAAATATATATAGAACGTATCCTCAGATTTTTGAATAAGGGTATGATTATTGCACTCACCGGTCAACGACGTGTGGGAAAAAGTTCTGTGCTTAGAAATCTTTACGAAATCATTGAGCAGATGCATCCTGATGCATCTATTGTGTATATTAATAAGGAAAAAAAACAGTTTGATTCTATCAAAGATGATTCTGACTTGTATGAATATGTATCTGCCAAGTTTCAGAATGACGGTAATAATTATCTCCTTATAGACGAGGTGCAAGATATAAAAGGATTTGAGAATACCTTGAGAAGTTTGAATGCTGATGAGGAATGTCAAATCATTATAACCGGAAGTAATGCAACGATGTTCTCGTCTGAATTATCCACATATCTTGGTGGCAGGTATATAGATATTCATGTTCAAAGTTTATCCTATAGTGAATTTTTGCAATTTCATGAACTATCTGACTCGGCTCTTAGTTTAGACAAATATTTAAATTTTGGAGGATTACCGCATCTCTATCGCATAGGTCTTGAAAATGATGATATGGTGTGGGAATATATCCAAAATATTTACAATACTATTGTTCTCAAAGACGTAGTGCAGCGTGAGGGCATACGCAATGTGACGCTTTTCCAAAATCTTTTGTCTTTTGTTAGCGACAACACCGGGCAACTGTTTTCAGCTAATTCGTTATCAAAATACCTGAAATCGCAAAAGATTGAGCTAACACCGCTTTCTGCTATAAATTATCTTAAGGCAGCCGCAAATGCTTTTATCATAAATAAAGTGTCACGATATGACATTCATGGGAAACGTTTGTTGGAAACCAGCGACAAATACTATTTTGAAGATCTTGGCCTACGTAATTTATTGGTAGGAAGCAACCGTGCTAAAGATATCGAAAAAGTAATGGAAAATGCCGTCTATTTGCATTTGAAAAATTTGGGCTATAAAATAGCTGTAGGCTCATTGTCAAACTGTGAGATTGATTTTGTAGCAGAAAAAAATGGTAAGACGGTATATTTACAAGTGACCTATTTATTGGCAGAGCAAACTACTATTGAACGCGAATTTGGAAATCTTATGAAGATACCTAACAATTATCCAAAGTACGTAATTTCTATGGATAATATAACCGGAGCTAAAGATTATGAAGGTATTACTCAAATTTCATTGCGCCAATTTTTACTCAATGATACGTTTTGACTTTTGTGCGTAATTGTTGGCTTTTTGGCCGGGGTTTTTGTGGCGGGTGAAAAATATTTGACTAAATTTTTGTACCTTTGCGCTTGGTTTGTTTAACTCAAGATATTTTTTTTCTGCATTGAAAAAACGTTTAGCTATACTACTGTTGTCGTTGCTTGGTTGCCTGTGTTTCAGCAATCACGTGGCTGCATTGTGTCTTGATTTAGATTCAGTAGCTACTTGGGGCAAACTGCCACGCTTTTGTGTGAACACATATCGCTGGGGCGACAAATTTTTCAATAGCTACGACTCAACTTATGTTGAAGGCACCGGCTATAAATTTAACGTGAAATTTAAGGCTGAAACTTGGCTTGATAACTACGACTTTATGTTGCCCGATAACTATCGAATGTCAATGATGTCCGACTATTGCACATCTGCCGGTATATGGGTGTCTTACCTCGCAGTTTCTGCCGGCTACGATATGAACGTGAACAAGTATCTTGGTGTGAATGAGTCGGCACGTCGCCGTTTCAATTTCAAGTTTAGCTGTGCACTTTTCGCTGCCAATTTCTATTGGATGACCAATGATGTTGGCACAACTATTAAAAAATTCGGCACTTCAGGCTATCAGCAGAAATATGATCTGCCGTTTAATGGTATCAACACAAAAATTTTCGGTGTTGATGCCTTCTTCTTTTTCAACAATAAGAAATATTCACAAGCGGCGGCTTTCAACTACAGCAAGATACAAAAGCGCAGCCAAGGCTCGTTTAGCCTCGGCTTTTCTTATTGGACACAAGATTTCAATTTCGACTTTTCTCAACTCCCTGATGATATCCTCTCACGAGTGCCTGACGATTGGACAACAACTGAGCGCCGCTACCAAGTGTACAACCATAACTATGCGGTGTGCGGTGGCTATGGCTACAACTGGGCTTTCAACAAGCATTGGATACTTGGTGTGAGTGAAACTCCGATTATTGGCCTGAAACATGGCACTTTCAACGGTGAGAAACCGCGTGTGTCGGCATCTGTTTACAACCGCTTTCAGATTTCAGCCGTGTGGAACAATAAGCGTTGGTTTGGCGGACTAATTCTCAAAGCCGAAAACGGTTTGTTTTACGATAAGTCGCACTCGCTCTACAATGGCGTGTTCACCGGCGAAGCCTCATTCGGTTTCCGATTTAATATATGGTGATCATGCAGCGCCGATTTGCATGATGTCGTGCTCAAAAGTGGTGCGGTCAATTGCGCGTTGCTTGATTTTATTGCGGTATGCGTAAACCGTATTTACCGAATAATTTAATATCTGTGCTATGCAAGCACTGTCTTCAATGCCAAGACGCATAAAAGCGAGCAGGCGCAAGTCTGCATTCATCAATTCTCCTTCTTTCAACTCTATCTGAGCATCTTCGCGACACAGTTTGTTCACATCAGTCACAAATGTGGGATAGATGTGCAGAAAAGCATCGTCAAATACGGCGAAAAATTCATCACTTTGTTCTTCCATATATTTTCCCGACTTGAGCAATCGTGTCACGTCGTCAACCTTGCCGGCGGCAAGTTTGCGTTTCACCATCTTCGAGAACTGAGTGAGACGGTCCATATATACCGAGCAAAGTGTGAGGAATTGGCTGATATACTGCTCTTTGAGCTGATTTGATTCGCGCAACTTTGTTTGCGTGATTTTTTGATTGTGCATGGTTTTGCGCAGATACACCACCAAGACGGCAAGTATAATCAGAGCGATTGCCAAAGCTATGATGGCAATTATCAAATGGTTGCGAGCTTCATTTGCGTGTTTGCGCTGCACGTCTTGCACAAGAGGTATTGCTTTTGAGGTTTGAATCATGCGTGTCCATGCGTGCGAGTCAACAGCATTGCTCATGGCGAGATTTAAATAGTGTAGGGCATGGTCACTATCATTGCGGTCATACATGGCCGTGCCAAGGTCTTGCAGTGATGGCAATTCTACCGAGCCGGCTTGAATGTCGCTCATCACCGCATTCACAAGATAGTAAAGGCAAGCATCGTCATCGCCGCGGCGGGATACGATG
Source organism: uncultured Bacteroides sp. (assembly GCA_964431795.1). Lineage (GTDB taxonomy): Bacteria > Bacteroidota > Bacteroidia > Bacteroidales > Muribaculaceae > CAG-873. The sequence goes on along the minus strand of CAYSLD010000035.1, from coordinate 3,468 downwards.
TGCGACAATATGTGTGCTGCGCGCGTGTGCAGACTTGTGCCTGCAGCTTGGGTGTTAAACACATCGCGCACCAGCGCTTCGGCAGCCTCAAACTTACCTATGCGCAGCAAATATTCGCCGTGCTCCAGCCTATAGCGTGGGGTGTCTTTTTGGTCGTCGAGCGCGCTGAGCAAATGTTTTTTGCACTCCAACACTTTTTTGCTATAAGAGAGTGCTATGTCTATGTCGTTAGAGAATACGCTTGTCAATGCCGAGTACATGCGGCAACCGGCATCGTGATATTCTATCAGGCTTTCGTTGTCGAAAACCGTGCTGTCGATGTCGTTGTACATATCAATTGCCTCTTGTGTTAAGCCCGAAATAGGCAAACGTGCGGCTAACTGTGCGCACAGCAACGAGTGTTGTTCGCTACCGTCTTCGGCAAGTGCAATCGCGCGGTTATAGTAGCGCACAGCCGAGTCGTTGTCGACTTCGATATATGCTTTGGCCACCGAGGCAAGGGTGGTGGCATTGGGATTTTCTTTTGCTTGACGTTTCAGCGTCTTAATAGCATCAAATTTTTTTTGCAGCAGTTTGTCACGATTTTCCAACATCTCGTCAAGCTCGTTGAGCGATGTTTTGAGCGTAGATTTATTGATGCGTTCGTCTGCGCGCACCTGTGTTGGCGCACTTATGCTCAATATTAATAAGATAGCTAAACAGACAGCTTTCAAGTTAGAATTTTTCAATAATGTATCAACCGGCATTAAACAGTTGTTCAGGCAGCATTTATTCATGTTAGGGTTTTAGTTTAGGTATGTTCAGAAGGGATTTTGTACTTAGAACAAACAAAGGTATGCATTTTTTTTGTAATTTTGTCCATTATTTAACCGTATGTTTCAAACTATATCAAATTTAATAATAAGCATAGCCGACTTTGTCTGTGGCTATCCGCTGTTTTTTCTACTCATTGGCGGCGGCATTTTCTTGTTTTTTTCTTCGGGCGCGGTGTCGTTACGCCGTCTCCCCGATGCCTTGCACGCCCTTCGTCGCAAAACCGGCAATAGTGCCACCGGCGAAATCTCATCACTGCAAGCGCTGCTGTCGGCGGTGGCCGGCACCGTTGGCCTTGGTAGCATTGCCGGTGTGGCAATAGCCCTGGCTATGGGTGGCCCCGGTGCCATATTTTGGATGTGGGTGAGTGCAGTGGTTGGCATGGCCACAAAATTTCATGAAGGCTCGCTGTCTATAATGTATAAAGGTCATGATGCCGAGGGGCGTCCAAAAGGTGGCATCATGTATATCATAGAGCAAGCTTTGGGCCCGAACTGGAAACCCTTGGCACGTATGTTTGCCATAGCCGGATTGTTTGGCACAATGTGCATAATCAATGCTAACCAGCTCACCGAGGCAGTGCTCACCATGGCAGATATTGACGAGTCGATTTTAGCAAAAACCGTGTTTGGCATAGTTATGGCATCGGTTGTGGCTCTTGTGGTGCTACGTGGCATCACTCGCATTGCAAATGTGGCAACGGTGTTGGTGCCGTTTATGGTTGGAATATACTTTTTAATGGTGCTTTACATCATCATCACGCACATCACTGCTGTGCCCCATGTCTTTGCCTCGATAATTGTCAATGCCTTCAACTTTAAAGCCGGATTTGGCGCGTTGGCCGGTATTGCTCTAATTGGTGCTCGTCGTGCCGCGTTGGTAAACGATGCCGGTATTGGCACAGCAACAATCATGCACGGAGCCTCGCGCAACACCAACGCTGTGCGCGAAGGTCTTGTGGCTATGCTTGGCCCGGCCATCGACTCAGGCTTTGTGTGCACACTCACTGCAATAGCTTTGCTGCTGTGTGGCGACTTTTCGCACATTGAAGGTGTGAAAGGTTTGCAAATTGCGCTGCAAGCTTTCGGCGATGGCATACCCGGTGGAGCATACATTCTCATGGTCGTTGTCACTTGCTTTGCCATGTCGTCAATGTTCAGCTACTCATATTATGGCACCAGTTGCGCGGCATACCTCTTCGGCGAGCGTCGTGCCCGCTACTACACCATAGCCTACATTGCCTCACTGGTGTTTTTTGCCGTCGTGCCTCTTGAGTCGGCAGTGAGCATGTGCGACTTGTTTTACGCTTGCATGGCATTCCCGACAATGATAACTTTGCTGCGACTCAGCCGTCGTGTGCGCAAGGCTATTGATGCGTACTTCGACAGCTCAAACCTCGATAAATAAATAATAACATCATAAACAATCTAACTAAACAATCATGATTGCTGACTTCATTACTTGGGACGTAAACCCACTACTCATTGACAGCTTTGTAAAAGTTCGCTGGTACGGACTGATGTTCGCCATCGGATTTTGGATTGGTTATAACATAGTTGATAAAATGTACAAACGCGAGGGCGCTCCCGAGAGTTGGATGGGCGGCCTGCTGTTGTGGACTGTGGCCGGCACTGTCATCGGCGCTCGCCTAGGTCACGTGTTCTTCTATGAATGGGACTGGTATTCGCAGCACCCGGAACACATTTTGCGCATCTGGGAGGGCGGCCTTGCCAGTCATGGCGGCACAATCGGTATCATCATCGGCATACTCATTTACTCGTGGACTACCACCAAACGCAGCCCGCTGTGGACATTTGACCGACTTGTTATCCCTATTGCCCTTGTCGGCGCTATGATACGCTTTGGCAACCTCATGAACAGCGAAATTTATGGCCATCCAACAGATTTGCCTTGGGGCTTTATCTTTGTGCGCGGCCGTGAATATCCGGGCATACCTTGTCATCCCACACAAATCTACGAGATGCTTTGCTACCTTGCCTTGTTTGGCTTGCTCATGTGGATGTATTGGCGCAAAAATGCGCAAACTCGTCCCGGCTTGATTTTCGGCACATTCCTCACGCTGTTGTTCGCATCGCGTTTCCTTGTCGAATTTGTAAAAAACGACCAAGTTGCGCGCGAGGCTACAATGACTCTCAACCTCGGTCAGCAGCTGAGCATTCCGTTCATACTCATCGGCATATTTTTTGTGGTGCGCGCGCTCAAACGTCCTGCCGTTCCGCTAGTCGATGTGCGCAAATCCGCTAAATAATGTAGAGTCTGACTTAGCGACATGCATATTGTAGTCAGCTTGTAAATCAAGCCAAATATGAGCTGATATGCCTAGTGCTGCTTCAAGAAGAAGTGCCAATTCGGTGTTTACGGCTCGCTTGCTGTTTTTCGCGTGAATTTTCCGTATGCCCCAGAATAGTATTTGGAAAAGACGGAAATGTTTACTAAATTTGCGGTGTGCACATTTTACTCAATGCATTGAGTAAAATTACGCACTCCACTGAGTAAAATGTAAAACCATGTATCAACGCGCTGAATACCAAATAATTAAAAGTCGCCTTGAAGAGCCACGCCGCTTCATACAAGTTGTAATCGGAGCCCGACAAATCGGCAAATCGACAGTCGTTAAGCAAGTGACTAACGACA
>CAYSLD010000034.1:1897-15974 GCA_964431795.1 uncultured Bacteroides sp. | reverse complement strand
GTTTTTAATCGGCGCTTCTGTTAACGATGTGCGCGGCAACTGTTCTCTTACTCTGTCAAAATCAATCTTTAAAATTAATTCAAATGGAAAGTAAAAAGACAATTGCCGCACAATTGTTTGAAAAACTTATTTGATGCCAATTATACGTCCGTCAACGATATTGGAAGAGTTGACTATTTCTTGTGCAACTTTTCTGATATCGTTTGACGTTACCTGCTCAAGTGTGCCTTGATAATTCAACGAATGTGTTGTGCCATACTGCACATTTTCCATGATTGACGACATGATAAACGAGTTCGTATCCTTATATGTATTGTATGACTTCATCATGAATTCTTTAGCCTTAGCAACCATTGTGCTATTAGGACCGTCTTTTGCAATCTCATTTATACAAGCGATTGCTTTGTCAAGCAGTGATTGAGCTTGTTGTTCGTTTGTGTCAAAGTTAATTGACAGTGTTAAATCATCTTTGGGATATCTATTTAAAGATACAATCACATTTACGCCATAAGTGCCACCGTCTTGTTCTCTTATTTGTTCGGTGTACATCATCTTAAGAACTTGCTGTAATATGTTCGCTGCAAGATATGACTTGGGCGTATATTTGCATTTTGCCTTCACTTGATAGGCAATAGTAGTTTTGGGTGTGGCCATTTTGAACGGTATGTGCAAAATGTGTTTGCCGGGGCGTATCTTCGGAGATACGTCTTTCCATTTTTCATGTTTATTTCCGGTTGCCGGCAGCGATGCTATATATCTTTCGAGTAGCGGATATAAAGTGTTTTCATCGAAATTTCCGACAATAACAAAAGTGAAGTCTGAAGCATCAGCGAAACGCTCTAGGAACATCTCGCACACACGATTATAGTCAACACTGTTTATGCCGTCTATTGTGGGTTTGTACACACGCTCTCCCGGTTCATACAAAACTGAGGCAAGTGAGTCGCTGAACACTGCCATTGCACTCCGGCCGCGTGACGCTATGCTGGTGCGCATACGCTCTTGCCATGCGTTAAATTGAGTGGAATCTTGCCGTACAGTTGTAAATCGCAAATTTATAAGCTGGAATAAAGTTTCCTCGTCTCCCGGTACACACGATCCGGTCAGCGTTTCGTCTGTAACTCCAACGCGAGCATCATAACTCACGGGATGGCCTTCCAGCATTTTGCCAAGCTCCATGCCTGAATGATCGCCAACACCACCCATCGGCACCAGTGTGTTTATGACACTAAAATTGTTATACTCAGAGTCATCAAATAGCGAATTACCACCGGGGCTGTATGCTTTTACCATAATTTCCGCTTTCTTCAAATCGGAATGTCGCAATATAACTTTTGCACCGTTTGATAATACTAAATTTTTTGTGCCAAATTTTTTGTCATAAGTAGTTTTCACAATCTTGCCAGGCTCGGGAAGTTGCGACATTAATGGCTTATTCACACTATTGTCTGAATATTCTTCAACTTCTGCTTCCCATGCTTTGGCGTATGCTGCCAAAACATCATTATCTGTGAGATTTTTCAATGATGAGTTATCGTTGCCTTGCAAGGTAATCACAAGATTGTTGTTGCCAATAAATGATTGCAACCGTTTGTTCACTTCATCGAGTGTAATTTCGCTAAGAAATTGTTTGTATAAGTTACATTCTTGCTCTATAGTTGGAGTTGCCTCATTTGTTAGAAAATGTGCCATGTATCTATTCACGTATTGGCTGTTGGGCATTTCATCTCTAACTTGCATTGAAGCATTAATCGAACGAACCATGCTCGTTTTTAACTGTTCAAATTCTGTCTCGCTAAATCCATACGCTAATGCTTGTTTCGTCAATGCAACAAGATTGTTAAGCGTTGATTGCCATTCGTCATGTGCAAAATTAGCTTGGACTGAAAAGGCCAATTTTGTAGCTGCAACTGAATACTCACCATACGAGGCTCGCGGTGCTATAAGTTGCATTGTATTGTTTTGACTGAATTCTTTCAGACGGCTATCTAGTAATGATACAGCTAAAGCTGTCACGTAATTATCACGTAGGTATTCAGTGGTATTGCGCTGAGACACCGGTGTGATATCGCTTTTATAACTTATTTTTATCGAATTTTTTTGAGCTTCGGCATCGTGTGCAATGGCAACTATGGGAGCTTCGTTGTCAGAAACTTCAACGCTAAAGCGCTCTGCCAAATTATTGCGTAGTGGCAGATCTTTCCAACATTCTTTGATATATTGCTCTACATGGTCAACATCAACATTGCCAACAATTACTATGCCTTGCAAATCCGGACGATACCATTTTTTGTAATAGTCGCGCAATGCTTTGTGCTCAAAATTATCAACTACATCCATCAAACCAATAGGTAGCCTGCATGAATATCTGTTACCATTCGGAAATAGCTTAGGCAATAATTGCTCTTGCATGCGGCTGGTAGCACTATTGCGTGTGCGCCATTCTTCATGTATAACCTTGCGCTCTGCATCGATTTCATCGCTCTCTAATGATATAAAACCCGACCAATCGTGCAAAATAAGTATGCACGAGTCAACCAATTCCTTCCGTGCGGGCACATTTGAAATGCTGTAAACTGTTTTATCTAGCGATGTGTACGCATTTAAATCTGTGCCAAACTTCACTCCGTTTTGCTCTAAATAACTTATTAGCTTTTTGCCCGGGAAATTTTTTGTGCCATTAAAGGCCATGTGCTCCAAAAAATGAGCCAATCCTCGTTGATTTTCGTCTTCTAATATTGAACCAACTTTCTGAACTATATAAAATTCTGCTTGATTGCCGGGACGCTCGTTATGCTTGATATAGTAAGTCAAGCCGTTGTCTAATTTCCCGTATCGTACTGTCGAATCAAGGTTTACTACCTCTGCCAAACTTATTTGGCTGCAAAATAATTGCGATAACGAAAATAGACATGCTGTGATTAAGGTCTTTTTCATACCTAATGTGATATCAATTTGTAAGAATATTTACTTGTAGTGACTACAAATTTACGCAAAAAAACGAGTTTCTACAAATTTTATTTGCCGCGAATTAATTAAAATCTTAATTTTGTATATTATAAATATTACAGATAAATTCCAAAATTAATACACAATGATTAAACAGTCAAAATTAGCATTGTTGATTGCTCTTTCTCTTGCCGGCCCTTCTTTGCCTAGCTATGCAGATACGACATTGTCGTTATCAGTAAAAAATGCTGATGGCGCACGATTTTTTATTCAGCCGTTACCTGTTGCTCCCGGATCTCAGTCTGAGGAGATGAATGCAACTGCAAAGGGCTTCTCGTATGATTTAGACGATTCTCCTTCCGGCTTATATAGCTTGTCGTGCATATACAATAAAGCTCAATATATACTCCCGATATATATAGATAATACTAAATCAAAAGTTAAACTTACGGTTAACATCACCAAAAATGGCCTTTCTATCACGAACGATAAAAACAATAAGGCACTGAGTGATTTTGGCGCTGTTGCTGTGCAAAACGACCGTAAATTATGGAGTGAGCGCCCAACTGATGCTCCAACGATTGAGTCTATTTTGAACCGTTATGAATTTGCTGCCGATTCTGTGCTCAAAGCGAATAAATGTAATGATGTAGTCAAAGAATATATCAACTTGTGGTCATACACCTCGATGTACAATTCGCTAAGCGCTTTGCCAAATATAACCCGTACAGCGCCCGATAAATTGCCGATTTCAACACAAAATTACATTGGCAATCCGGCTGATAAATTAGATAAACCTCTTGCTACAGCATTTGCTATTACACCGAGCATAGTTTTTAATACGTTGCCAAAAGATGGTTCTTTAGACGAGCGTATGGCTGCTCTTTACAATAATTTTAAATGTGAGTCAATACGGCAGAAAGTCGGCAATCAACTTGTTGACCAATTCGTTGGACGATATAATTATCAAAATGATTTTGAAGGCGGTTTAGCTCAACTTAAATCTGTCGTCGAAAAATATGATTTAAATCAATCTGCCGTTCAAACTTTTATAGCTCATCGCGCCACAATCAAAGGAAATCCCTTCCCGGAAGGATTGAAATTCGAAGATTTAAACGGCAATGAGGTGACTATGGACCAATTCAAGGGCAAATGGGTGTATCTTGACCTTTGGGCTTCATGGTGTGGCCCGTGTCGCTACGAAATCCCTTACTTGCAAGCTCTCGAAAAAGAGTTGAATAACCCCAATGTGGTTTTCGTGTCAATCTCGCTTGACCAAGATAGAAATGCATGGATTGAAAAAGCTAAAGAAATAAATTTGCATGGCAACCAACTTCATGACAATAACGAAATGTTGGGCAAATCGCTTAATGTTAGTGGTATCCCATTTTTCGCTATTTATGACAAGGACGGTAATTTGTACCAATACAATGCTCCGCGTCCCAGCAATACCGCTTTGAAAGGTATCCTTGAAGACTTGAAATAATTATTATTACCATAACAAAAAATTATCGCAAGCACAGTAGCTTGCGATAATTTTTTTATTTATCACGGGCTAAATCTTATTTCGACTTATATATAATTTTTACCGGACGATAGCAAATGTTATTGTATTGTTTGAGTACGGTACCTTTATCTGTATCTATAGCCCAAACACTACCATTTTTGCCTGATTGATTGGGCTCGTAAAATGCCACATAAGTCGTCTTGTGATCTGAGCTCATTTCAAAGCCGGTGATAACGGCATCGTCTGAACCAACCGTTTGAAGCACATCTGCATTTGACAACAATTGAGATGTTGTATAATTCCAACGACGCACCTTGTTACCTTCAGCAAAAAGCAGTGAATAGTATGTGCGGTTTGCAATGGTTGGTGTTGTCTCGGTTATTGGAGATGTGCCCATCATCGCTACTTGCAATCCGCCATTATCGCTCAATGCTGTTGTCTCAGTGTCGTAGTTATATTTCCACAATGCTGTACTCAATACTACTTTTTGAACGAACATGCCGTTGCTCACGAGCACCAACATTTCATTATCGCCGGTTATAGCTTGCTCAGTGGTCATACGAACGTATGTCATTTTGCAAAGCGTTTTACCATTGAAATAATTGGTAGTGCCTGTGCAGGTTTCGCGCGCTTGGTGATAGTTCTTGCTGCAATAGTATGGACCATATCCATTGTAGATTTGTGCTATTGTGCCAATCTCATTGTCCCAAAGTAGCAACTCAAAATACCAACCGCTACCGCTGTCGCGCACAATCATGTTTTGAGCATAGTTATATTTAAGCTTGCTTGGCTTTACAAGCGCTCCCTCTGTGGTGGAGAACTCATATACCGAGCCATTCTCGCACAAAACGGGGTAGGCCACACCCGACGCATCCATTGACGGTATGCCTAGTATTGTGGGCTTGAAATCGTCATATTCGGTCACTGTCAGCATATTTTCTACAACCATAGTCTTCTCATTCAGGTAGTATATAGTCGGCACGTCATCTCCGATATCTTTACCCTTACATGCTATGATTATGCTGCCTGAACTTTGAACCATATCACTCGGATTTGATGCAAACGTGATATCCGGATTGTTGACGCTGAAGCAATCGTAATCATAAAATTCTGTTTCTTCCTCGCCGTCTATTGCAGCTTGCATAAACGATACCATTGATTTTCCATCGTTGTCAGCACTCAATATTGTGAGGCCTTCTTCGTATGGCGAATTAACGTTTAGCGTGAATGGATAAAATGATTTGCCGTCTTCATTTTCTACGATTAATCGGCAACTCCAACTGCCAAGCTCTTTGCCAACATACGTGAGTTGTGAGTCATGACTATATTCTTTTTGGTCTATTTCCCAAGTGTAGGTGACATCTTTAGTTTCGTTGGTTTGGCTGATAGTCGGAGTGATTGTTAGTGTCTCATTCTTATTAATATTATAGACACTCTTTATGGTTGTTTCGTCAATAACAATTTCCGAAATCGGACGTGTGGCATGAGTTGTTTCATCGCTAAAGCAAGCTGTTAATGATGCTGCCATAGCGCTAAATACAATAACTGATAATATATTATTTTTACAATTCATAGTGTTGTTGACTGTTTAGTATGGGTACGGAAAATCGAATGGAAAATCAGGATAATTTTCAACTATTGTGTTGTAGTTATCCGGGTCGCTAAAGAAATTATACATCGGAAGATATATGTATTTCTTGAAAATGGTGCGATATTCGTATGGGTCACCGTACGGTATGTTTTCAAGATTTTCTCCGTATGATTCTACAATTTTTTTGTACGACTCGGGCAGCACTTCTTCAAGCGCGTGAAAATATTCAACCATTTTGATGAATTTATATGGATGCCATACACCGAGTGTCGATTTGTTCCATACCTTTTCTCCAAGCGCATTGTACCATCCGGGTTGCTCAACTGCATTGTCAAATGTGAGCACTCGCACTTGGCTGGCCTCGTCAAGTGTCGGCTTGAAATTTTCATTTTCTTCCAATCGAAATTTGATTGTGTACTTAGTATAGCCGTTAGTATAGTCGCCTTCAAGACCGTCACGAATAATCTCAACTGGGATATATCCGTCAATTTCTCCGGCCGCCACATAGGCTTTGCCAATATTATATTGCACTCCTTCAACAGCTGTTGTGCCTGACGCATCAATGCTAAAGCTAACTTCACGTGGCACGTCGCTCGTTGTGCTCATAATGCGAAACGGCACTTTATATGTGTATGTCTTTACTTCGATTGGCGTAACACTAAATGAATATGTGAGCGTATCGCTAGTGAAGTAAACGCCTGAATTGGCGCTGTCAAATGTCATATAATCAGTCTCACTGCAGCCGGTGATTGCGGCGGCAGCGGGTAACAGACAAGCGAATAGTTTTGTTATTTTATTCATAACTGCTTTTTAATAACGGTTCTCTTTTTCCGACTCGGGAATGGGAGCTACATAAATATTATTTTCCGGTCGATATACTGTGGTGTTGTCGTACGAAGTGATTGACAAGTTTTGACGCTTCATGTTGAAGAATGTTTGGCCTTCACCAATATATTCTTTATAGCGCTCTGTGTTGATATCACTTTGTGTGAGCGGTGTCTCTTGCGCCTCAAGTCCTCGGTGTGTGATTACCTCATTGTAGTATTCCAATGCCTTTGTCGGGTTGCTTGTTAACAATGCCTCGGCTGCAATATAATACATCTCGGGAATACGAATAAGGTTGATGCCTTGTATCAACGAAGACGGGCGTGCCGATGAGTTGTTGTTCAATTCATATATGTCGGTGAACTTGCTCAATCGGTAAGTAGTTGTGCCGCCGTTATCAACTGATGTGAAATATGCATTTGTGCGATAGTCCAAACCGCTCACACCACGTTCATACATTTCAAGGAAATCATCGCGCAATGTCAGTGACGAGTAAGTGACTGTTTGCTGCAACTTAGCACTAACTTGTGTGTAGAAGCTGGCATAGTAAACACCAAACAAACATTCTTTTGTTGAGAGTACACCGGCGAGGTCGTTGTTGACTTCGGTCTTTTCTTTAAGTTTATAGCCGCTTTCATTTATGACTTTCTCGGCATACTCAAGAGCTTTTTCTTTATTGCCCATAGTTAAGTATACGCGTGCAAGTAGGCCTCTAACAGCATGAAGGTTCATGTGTATTTGGCGGTCATTCATGAATGTTGATGTGTTCTTGTAGGTGTCATCTTCTGCCAAAAGCTGTTCTGCTTCGAGAAGGTCAGCAAGTACGTGCTCATAGTTCTTAGCCAACGACTCAAAATCAGGTGTCTTTAGCGAAAACTCTGTAGCGTACGGTATGCCGTCAGCATTGGGATTTACCGTGTATTGCTCGGCAAATAATCGCATGAGGTCAAAGTGCATGAATGCTCTAAGTCCAAGCGCTTCACCTTTGTAAATTGTTAGTGGATAACTTTCGGCATTTTCAATAAGTGAAGAGTTTAATATGCTGTTCGCATTCGAAATGTTTGAATACATATCTGTCCAAATCGACTCAAACACACCTTTGACCGTTGTGTTGCTATAGTCGTATTTGCTCATGGCAGTGATGCCGTCATTGCCATAGCAATACATGGTTTGCGACAAAATCTCGGGCGTAGAAAAATACATCTCTTGACCATAAAGCGAAGTTGTGCGCATTTTTGCGTAAACACCATATAGAGCGTCCTCAATACCTTCGTCAGTTGATAATAGCTCATCGCGTTTCACTTGTCCATCGGGGGTGATGTCAAGAAATCCGTTGCATGATGTTGCTCCTAATAGCAAGCATCCGCTAATTATTATTGTTTGTATCTTGTTCATGTGTGAAATGCAATTAGAATGTTATGTTAGCATAAAATTCGAAGCCTTGGCTATAGAGGTAGTCGGTGCCTCGTTCAATTTTGACAGTTGACAAGCGAAGTATATCGGTGAAGTTGATACCGCAACGCAGCTGTCTCATGCGTATCTTGCGGCATACTTTTTCGCCAAATTCATAGCTGAAGTTGAGCGTGCTCAATGTCAATGTGTTTTCTTTTTCGGCAAAACGGTCGGTTTGTTCGGGACGTGAACTGTCTGCAATATCTTTGTAGAGTGCTACGTCGCCCGGTTGTTTCCAACGGCTGTCAAACACACGTTGGTCGGCATTGTATTTGGGGTTAGATCCTTCAACTTTGCTAACACGTGTGGTGTTGTACAACCATGCGCCATAGCGGATGTTAAACAATGCGTAGACGCTGAAACCTTTCCAATACAAGTTTGTGTTGAATGTTCCGGTGAATGCCGGCTCTGTGTCACCAATCAGCACCTTGTCGGCTGAGTCGTATTCAAATGTGAGTGTGCCATCGCGCTTGATGTAAACTTCCTTACCTGTTGCAGGGTCAATACCGGCTGAGCGCACAAGCTTAAGGGCTGTAGTGCTCTCGCCCTCGGCATATTGAGGTAGGGGAGTGAGCGATGTGCTCGACATTGCCTCGTTCTCTTTGTTGATTTGCTCAAGCGCTGAGTTGATTTTTGTGATTTTATTGCGGTTCACGTAGCCGGTAGCTCCGATTTTCCATGAAAAATCACGTGTGCGGAAAATATAACCGTCTACTTGAAATTCTATACCACGGTTTTGCATTTCGCCAAGGTTTGATGTGGCTGATGTAACACCGGTTGAAGGTGCAAGCGATTTGTCGAGCAACAAGTCTGTGGTATTTTTGATATAGGCATCAATCACAAAATTAAGGCGGTGATCAAACATACTATAGTCAAAACCTAAGTTGTAGCTCATTGTGCGTTCCCATGAAAGATCTACGTCTCCGATAGCGAGAGGCACTGCACCGATACCGTTTTTATACTCGTAAGTATTAAGATATTTGTACATCGTCATCGCTTGATACGGGCTAAAGCTAACTTTACCGGTATAACCCAAGCTGAAACGTAACTTCATCAAGTCAATTTTATCTTTCACTCCTTGCATGAAACTTTCATTTAGCAAGTTCCATCCGGCACCTAGTGACCAGAAGTTACCCCAACGATTATTTTCACCGAATTGTGATGAACCGGTCATTCGCCATGAACCATCAACAAAATAGCGGTTGCGGAATGAATAGTTAGCTGTGCAGAATGCGCCCACCGATGCAGTTTCGGCTTGTGAGCCTGACGGCTGTTGGTCGCTGGGATATCCGGCTGCATTGCCGATGTATGAAAGTTTATCGTTAAAGAAACCGATAGCCTCGGTTTGTTGTGTCAATGTCTTGTTATGGTCAACTTCCCATCCGATTGATGCGCTCACAAGCGATTCGTCTTTAAACATTTTGTTGAATGAACCAAGTATATTTGCATCGTAGCTGTTGGTGCGAGTGTTTGATGTGATGAGCTGGCCTTTTTTGGTGAGGTCTGTCTCGTTTTTGTAGTACAACGATTTGGGCGACGTGAATGAGTCGGTCCAAGCACCTGAACTTGTAATGTTCAAGTGTCCCGTTACACGAAATATTTTGTTAATGTCCCAACGCACATCGGTGTTATTGCTGAACGATGTTGTGCCGCTTTTTGAATAGCTGCCCAATTGAGCCTCATATAGAGGGTTGTTCACATCCCATGATAGGTTTGTGTTTGCCGAGCCGTCGGCATTATACATTTCGTCGTATGGGTTCATTTGTGTGTATTGCGAGAATGAACCGTAAGGTGTGTCTTTTGTGTCTACTACTGAGTAAGTCGAACGGTTTGAAATTTGGATTGAATTTTTGATAAAGTAATCAAGTTTAAATCCAACGCTATATCTTTTACGATAGTCACCTTTCATCACACCGCGTGTGTCGCCGAAACGACCTGACAACTCGTAGCGAATGTTTTCGGCACCGCCATACACGCGCAGTGAATGGTCTTCGGTGAGCGCTGTGCGCGCCGGTTGTGACAGCCAATCGGAATTGAGTCCGGCTGCGACACGTTTGTATCGCTCGTTATAGAGCTCATCAAGAGCATATTGTGATGGTAGTCCGGTCGATGAATCAATTGCTCCGTTTGCGTCATACAAACCGGCTAATTTTTCATATTTCAATTTGTCGCTGGCATTGAGCACGTGATAGTCACTCAGTTGCGGAAATTGTAAGTTACCCGTAAAGTTATACTGCACTCTGAGTGTGCCGGTGCTTATGGGCTTACGTGTGATTACAATCACACCGTTTGCCGCTTTCGAACCGTAGAGCGCCGTCGCTGATGCATCTTTCAGCACGTTGATGCTCTCCACCTCATTCATGTCAAGGTCATACAACTCTGACATTGAAATTTCTGTGCCGTCTAGGATGATTGTAGGTTGGTTTACATCTTGTCCTGAATTTGAAAAAGATGTTGTGCCACGCAACACAAGCTCTTCAACGTGGTTAGGGTTTGAACCTTGTGACGAATTTTGAACAACTGACATGCCCGGTGTCAATGCTGCAATAGCCGTGATGATGTTGGTATTTGATACCATTTTGAGGTCTTCACCTTTAATTTGGCTTACCGAACCGGTAAATGTCTTTTTATTCTTGTTGACATAGCCGGTTACCACAACTTCATCAAACGTATTGTTCTCTTCAAGATATACTTGCAAATCGTGGAAATTCGTATTCTTTGAAGAAAAAACTTTTTCGTGCATTGATACAAACGAAACTTTCACGTCATACACACCGCCGGGTGATGCAACCTTGAATTTACCGTCAGCATCTGTAACCACTCCGGCTATTATCTTGCCATTTTTTATTATGGCAACACTTGCACCGATAATTGGTTCGCCTGAGCCTTTTTCATATACTGTACCGCTGATTATACCGGTTTTTTGCTCGGTGGTGTTGGCTTGCGGAACAATACTTTTTGCCGCTTGTACGGCAACGGTATTGCCCGTAGCAAGAAGCGCTGCAACGCACAGTCCGGCTATTTTGCCTCCGTTAGTCCGTTGGGTCGTTCTCGTTTTATTCATTAAATAAGAGCTTGTTATGTGATAAATATAAGTTATTATTATCTCATCAATAAAACTAAGAGTCCTCTATGGTTATATTCACGGTATAATCATAGAGAACTCTTAAAAATATTAGGTTTCGCAGTGAATGTTATTCACCGCATCTATTTAGCGTATAGAAACTTTTGCAACTGTATTGTTTACTTTAACTACATAGATGCCGCGGTTCAATCCGCTAACAACGCTTGTTGCACCTTGGTATGCTACACGACCGCTGAGATCGTAAACAGTTACCAATTGCACACCGTCAAGTACGATTTCGTTGCCAACCACTTGAATGTTTGCTTTTACGTCGTCAACTGCGATTGTGCTTACACCTGATACTTTTTCGGTGATTGTGTTGCCAATATACCAAGCTGCAGATGTTTGATCTGTAGAGCCATATGCGCCATAGTAGAAACCAAAGTCGCTCATGGTGATTGTGCCATCATCGTTACGTGTTAGTGTCAACGGATTTTGTGCTCCATTACCGTCGCGGAAGCTGTAGAAATTGTAGCTTGAGTCCATATACAAGAAGGCTGCACCATATCCGTTGCTAACACCGTCAATGCAGATTGATGCTGATTTGTTATCATCTGCAATAGTCAGAGCCATACTTCCGGTATTGAGACTATATGTGTCATGGCCCAAGAATGATGTAACTATGTATTTGCCGCTTTTTTGCTCAACAGTAAATTCAAACGGGTTGTCCCAAGTAGCGCCATCAATATTGAAGAGATTTTTAGTCGTTACTTTGTATGTGCCTTCCCAGCTAAAATCTGAATAGGGAGCGCCGGTAACGTTAGCCCACCATTGCAAAGGCATTCCGTTTTGAGCAATGTAGAGTGGGTTAGTGCCTGTGAGCTTGCTTTCGCTGTATTTGAATGTGATAGCACCTGTATCGCCGCTTGTGTTAAAATCTTTGATAACAATATTATTATCTGCATCAATTACTGTGTTGTCAAACGGGATAGACAATTTGTTGCCATCGAATGTTGCATCAAGTGTAAATGATTTTACACCTTCAATGTCAAATTTAGCTGTATATACACCTTCACTTGTTTGTGTGAGTG
This sequence comes from uncultured Bacteroides sp., assembly GCA_964431795.1. Classification (GTDB taxonomy): domain Bacteria; phylum Bacteroidota; class Bacteroidia; order Bacteroidales; family Muribaculaceae; genus CAG-873. Next base: position 3,495 of record CAYSLD010000034.1, on the reverse strand, counting down.
TCAACAAATAAGAAGTTGGAAGTGTAGAATCGCTATATGTGCTATAGGCTTCGGTGCCTGCAACAATTTCCCATGTGCCTGTGAGATCTGCCAGCTTTGTGGTAGCAGCTTCTACAAGTGTCAATTTCACATTGGTGAATGTTGCGTATGTGCTGCAAGTGCTGTTTGTGTAGTCAAAGCCGCCAACGATTGTGAAATCGTTAACAGTCATGCTTTGGCTTTCGGGGTCGAATGTGAATGTCAATTCGGGGCTATTGCCGGCTGCGTAGGGATATGCGCCTTGAGCATTGGCAATTGTAATATCGCCGGAGAAAGCAGAATAGTTATTTCCTCCGGGGTTGGGAACGGAGAAAGTGCAAGCAGTAGCATCAAATCCTCTTGTCATGAGCTTATCTGTACCGGTAGCACCGGCGAAGCCTACTATCTGTGCTTGATAGTTAGAATTGCTTGACTCCTCAATTTTTACTTCGCAGTCGTTGCTAAATTCTGTTTGGAAACTTTTGCCGGCATCAGTTACTGTCATTGTGGCAGTAAATTTGTAGGTGCCGTACAAATCTTTCATTGATGTCACTTCGGCCATAGCGCTAGGTGCTGTAGCTGCCATCAATGCAAGTAATGTGTAGTAGTAATAGTTTTTCATCCAATAATGATGTTTTTATGAATGCAGAAGAAGAGCATTCTTGGATTAATATTTATGTTAATTGTTTTATATCTTGAATTTATTGAATTCTAGGTTTGCACCATGTTAGTTATACGTTAATTGTAAATATGAGCGCAAAGTTAATACAAAAAAAGTGTTTAGACAAGTTTTTATGCCTTAAATGATTGCTAATTGTAAAATAAATTGAGCTTATTGTGTTATTTTTGTTGTATTTTCTGCTTTAATCTTTCATTTTTATAGTTTTGCATCCGATTTTCCTCGCAAAATATCACTAACTTACGTCACATTAAGTTGCGAAACTTGATTTTATAGCCTATATTTGTATCCGTAATTATTTCGGTCTTATGAAAAACTTCAAATATACTTTCCTTATGCTAGGCGTGATAGTGATATGCAGTTGCAATGTCAACGATAGGCAGCAATTGCTTGATTATGCACTTCAACATGCCGCTGATAATAAATCTGAAATTGAATCAGTGCTTACCCATTACCATGATGAGCGCTCTGATGTGGCAGCTTATCTTGTATCGTCTATGATTGGCCAACAAACTAAATACGGTGCGGGCATTGATTCGATAGAACAGCTTTACAGAAAGTTGCCGCGCATCACCCCAACCGGCCGGACGTGGGCCTTATCTGATGCCGACGTTGAGCTAGGCAAATCGTTCCTGATGCTGCCTCTTGCCTCTCACAATGACCTGAAATGTGTAAAAGCTGATTACTTAATAAATAATATCGACGACGCTTGGCGCTCTTATAAAAAATATTCATGGAACAGTGATCTTTCAATTGATGACTTTTGTGAACTGATATTGCCGTATAGGATTGGGGATGAGCCGCTCACTGATTGGCGATCTGCCTATCGTGCAAAATATAGCCATTTGTCTGCCGAACTTGATAATGCGGAGAACAGTGTAGCCGCTGCTCGAATTATCTC
>CAYSLD010000034.1:0-1797 GCA_964431795.1 uncultured Bacteroides sp. | reverse complement strand
GGACCTTGGCATGACCTCTACACATTCAATGTAGCACCAACCACGAGTTATCATCGCATAAAACTTGCTAAGCCTGTTGCCGGTAAATACATCCGCATACTTCCGCCCGTCAATCAAGTGCCTAAAGTCGCTGAAATTTATGCGTATGCCGACACTCTTTTCAAAACCGCTATTCCGCTGTCTATTGTTGGTGATAATTCACAGCGCGAATTATATTCACCCATGATTGACGGCGATATCTTGTCGTGGGCTCAATGCGCCGACACCATAAGCGGCGCTATCTTTCATGTCAATTCACTGCAGGAACTCAATGCTATTGCACTGAGTCCACACAATGACGATAATTTTGTGGTGCCCGACCAAGAGTATGAACTTCTTTATTTTGACGGTTCGCAATGGAAATCTTTAGGCCGTAAGTTTGTCGATGATTTTGCCATAGATTTTCGTGCACCGGACAATGCAGTGTTGCTACTTTTGAACCATTCAAAAGGGAAAGAAGTTCAAGTTTTTGTTTACCAACAGAATGTGCAAAAATTTAGCATAGACACCCCAAATTAACAATAATTCCGTAAATAAAATTAAGACTGTTAATTGGGAGCGTTTTGCTTTAAATATCTAAAAATATCTTAATGTATAATGTCGGCCAGATTATAGGTGCATATTTCGTCATTCTCACTAAGTGCATAAATCTTATTATCGCGCTGAGAATAACTAATAGATTTAATATACCTATCAAGTGGAACTACTGCTTTAATCGTACCGTCATAATTGACAATATGTAATGCACAAGGTTTTAATACATATTCTTTATCATAATCAAATATTTGGTTTTCATAAAGCGCAAAAATGTAGTTGTCGCTGGTTGTTATACCTGTATAATATGACCAGTGGGGCGAAAGTGAGTCTCGCGAAAAAATATTATCGCTTTTTGTTACTTCGCCGATAACTACAGCGCTTTTTGTTATATCTCTTAGATCAATGATATTTATTTGATTAAAAGATAACATAGCAAAAGCTAAATGATTGCCATCCGGAGATATAGACGCAGAACTATTATATGCCATAAATAGCTTGTCACTATCAAAGTCTATTTTATAGAGCTTTTCATCGTAGAATATTTCAGTATTTACTTCTGATGTGTCTGAAACTTTTAAATTTTGATTTTTCTCTCCACAAGTTATTTGGTATAGCTTTTTACCACAGACAAATGCATCTGTTACCATTGGCTGTATAGTCACCATTTCGTCAACAATACTCATGTTTAACGAGAGACTTTTGCTGATGTTAAGCCTCTTTAATTTAGCGCCATTGACATCTATTACCCAAAGTCCAAGTTCTCCATTTTGATTTACCACTTGTCCACAGGTTCTATTAGATGTAAAGTCATTTGGCCCATTTCCCCGTATTCCAACAGTAGTAATCGAATCGCCACTTAATGTGCAAAATTCGAATAAAGCATCAGAAATTGTTGTTGAAACGCACAAAATAGTATCTACTACATTTAGTTTATATGCTCCGGGAATTTCAGCAGATACATTCTCTGCTCGTAATGTGTCAGTGGTTTGTATATTTTCTACCGGCCAAATTTGACAACTATCTGAGAAGTATTCATCTGCCACATTTTCATGGTTCCCGTTGCATGAACATAGCGCCGCAATAATAACTGCGGAGCTACAAGTTTTCGTATATGCCTTCATAACTAGCATAATCAGTTCTTATAGATAATGTCTCCATTAGTAATACCTTGATTATGCAAAATTAATATATCTAATGTAAAAATACAAATATTATTCCGAC
>CAYSLD010000033.1:13070-16023 GCA_964431795.1 uncultured Bacteroides sp. | reverse complement strand
CGGGGATAACTGTGCGATATCCGCGCTTGTTGATAAATTCGAAGTCGTAACGTTTGTTGCCGGCAGCGTCGATATTCTTAACGATTTTACCCTTGGTGACAGATTTCGGACAGAAAATGCCGTCTTCGTCATCGGCAAGACCGGTGAAGATTTCGTATGGCTTGCCATCTACAAGGCCTACAAACGCAATCCATTTCTCTTTGTTGTTTTGGAAACGCACAACGTCGGCATCAAGCTCTACAGGACGTTTTGCAACGTGCGGCTCATTGCTTGCATCGGCCTTTGGTTCAGTCTTTTTCTCAATAGCTACAAGCACACCTGTGCGCGACCCGTCACGATAAACTGTGCAGCCCTTGCAACCTGAGCGCCAAGCTTCCATGTATAGGTCATTAACGAGTTCTTCGCTAACAGTTGACGGCAGGTTGATTGTTACAGAAATTGAGTGGTCCACCCATTTTTGCACGCGTCCTTGCATGCGCACTTTCTCCAACCAGTCAACGTCGTTTGATGTTGCCTTGTAGTACGGAGATTGTTTCACAAGTTCGTCGAGCTGTTCTTGACTGTAGTCGTGACGCACTTCAATGCCTTTCACGCGCATCCATTCAACGAATTTTGGGTGGTAAACAATATATTCTTCAAATGAATCGCCGTTTTCGTCGGTGAGGTCTACGTGAACGTCTTGGTCGTTCGGGTTAACTTTGCGACGACGTTTGTACACCGGCAAGAATACCGGCTCGATGCCTGATGTGGTTTGTGTCATCAAGCTGGTGGTGCCGGTCGGTGCAATTGTCAAACAGGCTATGTTGCGGCGACCGTGTTTCACCATCTCTGCATACAACTCGGGCGATTCGCCTTTCAGTCGGTTGATGTAGGGGTTGTTTTTCTCGCGCTCGGCATCGTATATCTCAAATGCTCCACGCTCTTTTGCCATCTCTACTGACGAGCCATAGGCTGCCAACGCCAATTCGCGGTGCACGTTTTCTGAGAAATCTGTAGCCTCTGTAGTGCCATAACGCAGTCCGAGTGCAGCAAGCATATCGCCTTCGGCTGTTGTGCCAACTCCGGTGCGACGTCCCTTTGCTGTCTTTGTTTTTATCTTCAACCAAAGGTTGCGTTCTGTTGACTTAACTTCCTCTGTTTCCGGGTCTTGGTCAACTTTTGCAAGGATGGCATCAATCTTTTCCATTTCAAGGTCGATGATGTCGTCCATGATGCGTTGAGCTTTGGCTATATGTTTCTTGAATAGGTCAAAGTCGAAGTATGCTTTGTCGGTGAACGGGTTGACTACGTACGAGTATAGGTTGATTGCCAACAAACGGCAGCTATCATACGGGCACAAAGGAATTTCACCGCAAGGGTTGGTAGAGATTGTTTGGAATCCGAGGTCGGCATAGCAATCAGGCACACTTTCTCGTGTGATTGTGTCCCAGAACAATACACCGGGCTCAGCTGATTTCCATGCGTTGTGTATGATTTTAGCCCACAAGTCGGCGGCTTTAATCTCTTTGGTTACGGTGGGGTGGTCTGAGTCTATAGGGTATTGTTGCACGTATGTCTCATTGTTTGCTGCTGCGCGCATAAAGTCATCAGGAATGCGTACCGATACGTTCGCACCGGTAACTTTGCCCTCAGTCATTTTGGCATCAATAAATGCTTCGCTATCGGGGTGCTTGATTGATACTGACAACATCAATGCTCCGCGGCGTCCGTCTTGGGCAACCTCACGTGTTGAGTTTGAATAGCGCTCCATGAAGGGCACCAAACCGGTTGAGGTGAGCGCCGAGTTTTTAACGGGAGTTCCTTTGGGACGTATGTGGCTGAGGTCGTGTCCAACACCTCCGCGACGTTTCATCAATTGCACTTGTTCTTCATCTACGCGTATAACGCCTCCGTACGAATCGGGATGCCCGTCAAGACCGATAACAAAACAGTTTGATAGCGATGCTACTTGATATTTGTTGCCAATTCCGGTCATGGGGCTACCTTGCGGCACAATATATTTAAAGTGATTGAGCAAGGCAAAAATCTCGTCGTGCGACATGGCATTAGGATAGTTGCCTTCTATGCGAGCCAACTCAGCGGCTATGCGGTGATGCATATCCTCAGGCGTCTTTTCATATATGTGTCCAAATGAGTCTTTGAGCGCGTACTTGCTCACCCATACACGGGCAGCCAGCTCATCTCCGCCAAAGTACTCCAGCGAAGCCTGATAGGCCTCATCGTAGGTGTAATTCTGTTGTTCCACGATATGTTTGTATTATTGATTTAGTTATTAATTTCGTTTTGGTTAGATGAAAAAGTAACATGTATCATTATTTAACGTTTAAGGTCAAGAATAATGGCTTGATGTATTTCGATGCAAAGTTGAGATTTTTTTTGAAAGTAACCAAATAATTCAAGTTAAATTTTCGCGATTGTCGATAACTTTTCCATTTTAAAAGTTTATGCTTTGATTATCAATGTTTTGCAATTTTCAGATGTAAACAAAGTTTTCCAAAAAGAAAATTACTTAAACAATTATAAATGCATCTTAACTGATAATCACTGACTTGCAAATGTGCAAATATTTTAGTAAATTTGAATGTTAAATTAATGCTTTAGTTATGAAAATTAATCCATATTTTTACAATCGAGTTACTGTCAGAAAATACTCTGATAAAGAAATTTCTGACGATGATATTAAAGCTATGCTTGAAGCTGCATCGCACGCTCCCAACACCGGAAATATGCAGCTGTACAGCGTCGTTGTCACTCGCGACAAGGAGATTTTGCACAAGTTAGCACCTGCTCACTTCAATCAGCCGGCGTTTACAGGTGCAAACATAGCGCTGACTTTTTGTGCTGACATCAATCGTTTTAATAAATGGTGTGAGCAACGCGATGCCGACCCCGGATTTGATAATCTGCAGTCATTAACTGCTGCTATCATCGACACATCGCTGTTCGCACAGCA
>CAYSLD010000033.1:0-12970 GCA_964431795.1 uncultured Bacteroides sp. | reverse complement strand
GTGATTGAAAACAATAAAAAAACATTAGCACAAGTGTTCACTGATGTGCGATACACTCGTGCTAATAACCAATTTTTCTCGAAAGTATTCAGAGATTATATCTTAGCTTCAGATTTTGAGCTTTAATCAATTCTTAATTAATGAGTTAAAGCTGCCTCAATATTGCGAACATCGTCTTGGAGCTTGCGTTCTAACACCAATCGCTCCTCGATGTTCTTTATTGAGTGTATTACTGTTGCGTGGGTGCGTGCCACTTGATGGCCTATGGTGGTTAACGGCATTTTTGTTAACTTTTTAGCCATATACATAATCATTTGGCGCGCATCACTTATTTCGCGTTTGCGTGATTTTGTGAAAATAGCATCCGGCTCAAGTCCGTAATATGTGCTCACTTCGCGAGCTATGCTTTCGAAGTTGATTTGTTTGTGACTAACTTTAACTGAATTGCCAACCACACTTTCTGCCAACTCAAGCGTAATTTCACGATTGAGCACTGTGGCATACATCACTAGGGTTGTCATCACACCTTCAATTTCACGTATGCTGTTTGTCACAGTCTGTGAAATGTAGTTTATAATTTCCTCACTTAGCACCACTCCGTTTTGGGCTGCTTTTTGTATCAGCACCTCACGACGCAATGACAAGTCGGGCTTATCAAGCGCGACAGTCATACCCCATTTGAAACGACCAAGCAAACGATCTTCAAATCCTTCCATTTCGGCAGGTGCACGGTCTGACGACAGTATTATTTGCTTGTTGTTGAGGTGTAAGTGATTAAATATATTAAAGAATGTGTTTTGTGTGCCGGGTTTGTTTTGCAAATCTTGCACATCATCCACAATCAGTGTGTCGATGCTTTGGTAGAAGTTGAAGAACTTGTTTGTTTCGCCTTTTGCCACGGCTGTGGTGTACTGGCTTTCAAACAAACGAGCTGTCACATAAAGCACACGTGTCTCCGGATTGCGCTCTTTTATGCGTATGCCAACACCTTGTATGAGGTGGGTTTTGCCGACACCGGTAGCGCCGAATACGAAGAACGGGTTGAAAGTTTTAACGCTGGGATTTGATGCAATAGACTCGGCTATCGAATAAGCAATCTTATTCGATTGTGAACTACAATAGTTTTCGAGGGTGTAACGCGGGTTGAGCTGAGGATTGAAGTTGCTCTGCGGCTTTGCTTGAAATGGCGAAGCCGGTTCACTTTTGATGCTTTGTTTGATTATTTCGGCATTCGGACGTGAACTAGCTAAGTCGACCATCGACTCGGGGTCGTCGGCCTTAACATTATAGGCATAGCTGAGTTGCACTCCTTCGCCATACACCTTACGTATTCCTGCTGCGAGCACGGGTAGATATTTACCTTCGATGTACTCTACAAAGAAATCCGAGGGGACAAAGAGATGCAGCTGACGATTTTCAAATCGCAGCGAGGTGATGTCGCGAAACCAGGCGTTATACTGGTCATCGCCGATGTTATCTTTTATGAACTGTAAACATTCAGCCCATAATTGCACGTGAGTCTTTTGCATATCAACAGACGAGAGAATATATAAATCAAGCGTTACTTTTTCGATTACAAATTTGAGGATAATTTTTCAGAAAAACAACACCAATAAAATTTGGATATTTAAATTTTTATATAACTATACTGAATAGCAATAAGTTAGCTTTTCCGCTGAAACTATCACTCTAAAATTTTTAATCTTAATTAAGTAGTCGGCTATTTTACAATTACTTACAAAAAATACTTTAAGGTTTACATAGCGTGGAAACATCTTTGTAACATAAGTTAAAATTGACCAATAACGCAACCTCATATAGTGAATATCACAAAAATACATATTTTATATTATTTGTAACCATTCTAAATAAGCAAAATTGTAAGCAAATTTTCCTATTGCAAATATACGAATTTTTCCTATTACTTATTCAACTGTTATTTCGTCGAAGTACATCCATGTCGCTGCTCCTTCGCGCGGATATCCCTCGGGCACTGCCCCCGGGTTTACCGCTACAAATTTCACATAGCGTGCGGCCACGTCAAGCGCTTCGCAATCCGGATTGAATATTGTTGCCTTTTTGGCATATACTTCTTCGTCGGCAAAATTTATTGTCTTAATCAAGTTATAGGTGTAGTTGTCTTCCGACACATAAACATATATAGCTTTTGGCGCGGCTATGCACAGTCCGCTGTGGGCTAAAACGCCAAGACTGATGTTGTGTATGTCGGTCACTTCGCCAAGATCTACAGTGAAATCGGCTGTGCTGTTGTGCCAACCCGCCCACTCAAAGTCTGAATTGCGCTCGCTGCCACGCAAGCCGTTGGTGAGTGTGTAGAGCATACCGCTTTTGTTGTTGGGTGAAGTGACTGTCTTGCCGGTCGCTTTGTTTACACTCAACTTGAGCGTAAGCGTCTCGCCCATGATTTGGTTGCCCATGAATGTTGTTGCGCGTATGGTCTTATCTTTGTCAACCGGTATTGGCGCTACGTATATCAGCGAATTGTCTTGTGGCTCTGTGCGGTCAAGCGTGTAGCGTATTTGCACATCCGGACGAATGCACTTCAGTTCTACCAAACCATCACTAACTTTATGGTCGATATTGTACATTGACTTGGCATAGTTCACATCTTTGCGTTCCAAGTAGGGCGTAAACTTGTCAAGATTTGTCAAAAATCCTTGCCAATTGGCTGTACCCGGTTGACGCCATGCTGCATCAGCCAAGGCCACAAGACGTGGAAATACTTGGTGCTCAACGTCTGACGGCGAGTTGCAAAACTCTGTCCACATTGAACCTTGTATGCCCCATAGCTGTCCTTTGAGCTGGTCGCTCCAATCGCTTTTCACCGCTTCATATTCATATACATCTTGCAACGTGTTATTGCCGAAATAGGTGAATGGCTCAAACCATTGCGGACCTTGATAGCGTATCAAATATAGTGTCTTTGCCGGTGTCATAACAAAGCGTCGGCCTGTCTCTTTGGCATATCGCACTGCTGCCGAGCCATCGCCGCGCCAGCCGAAAACAGTGATATCCTCTTTGGGTTTGCCGATAGTGACCTCGTCCCAGCCTAAAGCTTTGCGCCCTTTGCTGTTCACATATTTAATTATGCGGTCCATGAAATAGCCTTGCAGCGCTTCGTAGTCGTTGATACCTTGCTTTTCCATCACTTCATTGCAAAGCGGACATTTACGCCAATTGGTCTTGTCGGCTTCGTCGCCACCAATGTGTATATACTCCGACGGGAATATTGCCATAACCTCATCAAGTATTTTCTGCAAAAATGTATAAACTTTTTCATTCCCGGCGCAAAATATTGTTGACGCTTCGTTGCCGCCTATGCCGGGCAGCACTCCGAAAAAGTGCTTGTTGACAGGACAGGTATATTCCGGATACGATGCCAATGCGCCGATAGAGTGGGCGGGCATCTCTATTTCGGGGATGATGGTGATATTGCGCTCGGCTGCATATTTCACAATCTCGCGCATCTCTTTTTGTGTGTAAAAACCTCCGTCGGGCGTAGGCTCTCCTTCTTTGGCATTTTCTCGCATGGGAAAGTACTCATCGCGGTGCACACGCCATGCTCCAACCTTGGTGAGGTTGGGCTGACTTTTTATTTCCAATCGCCAGCCATTGTCGTCGCAAAGATGCATGTGCAGTTTATTGAGCTTTAGACGTGCTGCCACATCAATAACTTTAAGCACTTCTTCTTTAGGTATGAAATATCGCACCACGTCGAGCATCAATCCGCGATAGTCAAACCGTGGATAGTCGGTGATGGTGCAATTGTCTATTGTGCCTTTACCTACCTCGGCCATTTGAAGCAACGACTCCACACCGTTGAAAAATCCATCTTGTCCGGCTGCGGCGATCGTTATATTGTTATTGCCAACAGTTAGTTTGTAGCCACCGGATTTTATTGATGAGTCAACACTGAATGTTACGTTCGCCGACGCTGTTGTGGGCAAATTCATCTCAGCTAAATCTGCGCGCAAACGTGATGCCGCCCCTTTGGCTGCGGCAACATCGCCAACAATCGCTTTTGCTGAAATTGTTGTTGTGCCGGTCGAGGCTGTGTATTCTACCGGAGTAGGAATAATAGCACAGTCGGTGGGCTGTGCTATCATTCCTAAGCTTGAGAATATCGTCAATAATGAAACGAAATATTTCATAGATAATATGCTTAGTTTTATTGTATGGGGTATTTAAAACGGATGGGGTCGTCATACTTCTCTTGAGCGGCTTTCAGCTTTTGCATCATGCGCTTGGTGATGTCTTCGGTGCCCGGTTGTCCGTAGATGTTATGCATTTCTGTGGGGTCTTTCTCCAGATCATAAAGTTCCCACACGTCAATGTCGTTATAGAAGTGTATGAGTTTGTAACGGTCATCGCGCACACCATAGTGACGTTTCACCATGTGCTCTGCGGGATATTCATAGAAGTGGTAGTACAGGCAATCGCGCTCTTTGTCAAGCTTCTCTCCTTTGAGTAAAGGCAAGAATGACTCACCTTGTATGTCTGACGGCACTTCAACTCCGGCCAATTCAAGGAATGTAGGCGCATAGTCTATGTTTTGCACCATTTCGTCGATGTCGCCTCGCTTGTCATAACCTTTTGGCGGCAACATTATCAGCGGTGTGTGCATTGATTCTTCATACATAAATCGCTTGTCAAACCATCCATGTTCGCCCATATAAAAACCTTGGTCTGAAGTGTACACAACCAACGTGTTATCAAGCAAATCTTTCTCTTTTAGGTAGTCAAGCACGCGACCTACATTGTCGTCAAGGCTCTTCACCACTTTCATATAATCGCGCATATAGCGTTGATATTTCCACTCTGCCAACTCTTTGTCGCTCATTGAGTCAACGCGGCTGTAGAAATCTTCAATGATTGGATTGTAGAATGCATCCCATGCAGCTTTTTCGGCTGAATCCATGCGATTGTAGTAAGCTTCGTAGCGTTCTTTCAATCGGCTGGTTTTGTCTGCCCGGTTCATCTTCAAGTCGTAGAGCACATCCATATCTTTAAATATGCTCATCTCTTGCGCTGCAGCTGCCGGTCGCCCTTCGTAGTCGTCAAAGAAATTCTTTGGCAATTCAAAATTGCGGTCCTCAAATAGTTTGAGGTCGGCGGTGTCGGCCATCCAGTTGCGGTGTATAGCCTTGTGGTGTATAAGTATGCAGAACGGTTTGTCTTTGTCGCGCACATTCTCCATCCAATTTATACTTTTATCGGTGATGAGGTGGGTGAGATAGCCTTTCTCTTGTATTGTGTCACCATTTTGGTGTATGAAATCAGGATTGTAATAATCTCCTTGACCGGGCACTATCTCCCAAGTGTCAAATCCTTGTGGCAAACTCTCAAGATGCCATTTGCCGAATATCGCAGTTTGATAGCCGGCTTGTTGCAGCAATTTCGGAAATGTTTGTTGTGATGCATCAAACACACAAGTGGTGTTGTCGGTAAATCCATTTGCATGGCTATGTTTGCCGGTGAGCATACATGCACGGCTGGGTCCGGAGAGCGAATTTGCTACAAAACTGTTGGTGAAACGCACGCCGTCGCGAGCTATACGGTCTAAGTTGGGCGTATTGGCATAGCGTTTGTCGTAGCAGCTCATCATTTGCGCTGTGTGGTCGTCGGTCATGATATAGACAATATTCATGGGCTTTGTTGCCTCTGCGCTCTTGTTTGTTGAGCACGATGCCATCATGGGCAGCGCTGCCAATGCTGCCGACGAATAAAGCAGTGATTTGTTGATATTAGCCATTTAGTTAGTTGTTTTAGTTATTCCTTTATTGAGTGGTAATACGTAGTCGAAGATTCGTTTTATTATACCGTTAATGCAAAGTTAGCCAACTTTTGCGAATAACTGTTATTTAACTCGATTTTTTTTATTTCTAACTAAAGATTTGTTTGTCTTAGCTATTTTTCGTAATATTGCACTACAATTTTTTTGACATTTAAAATCACTAAACTAATAACCATCTTTACAGATTATTGTTGCTTATGAATAAATCAAACTTATTGCAGAGTTCGTGTGTGTGCATCGTGCTGGTGTGCATTTTGCTCGCAATCGGAATTGAATTGTTCCCTCCTATTAATGACGACTTATGCTACGCTATGCCTTTTAAAGATTATTTGATTGGGGGCAAACCGTTCGACTTTAAGATGATAACCGATAGCATAGTCTTTCGCTATTTTCATGACAATGCCAGGTTGTGTAATGTGGTGTGCATACTCATATCACCGTTACCTCGCCTTGTGGGCACCGTAGGCTCAGCCTTAGCTTTCATGTATCTGTGCTTTGCCGGAGCAAAGTATGCGAAAATTCGCAACAATTCAACAATGGTGGCTTTGTGGGTGGCTTATTTAGTGATTTGCTTCCCTTGGGTCGATCAAATGTATTTAGTGGATTTTCAACTAAATTATCTTTGGTCATCGGCTTTTGCTATTTTTGCTGCCACTGCTTTTTTGCAGCAACGCAAATATAATACATTTTTTCTCGGCGCTTTTTCTTTATTGTTCGGCGCTTGGCACGAAGGTTTCTCGCTACCGCTATTGTTTGTATTGTCAATTCTTGCCTTGCGATACAAAAGTTTGCGCACAACAAAAACGTATGTCATGATTGCCTCTATGGCCATCGGATTAGCTTATCTTATCACTGCTGTACAGTTTACCGACGAAGTGGTCGGCCCTAAGTTTGGCCAAAAATTAGGTGTGATGTTGCCATTCTTGTTGCCGGTGTTGGCTATGCTGATAACAGTTTTTGTAAATCGCCGCAAAATCACGGCTAGAACTATTATATTGGCTGTGCCCGCAGTAGTGTCTGCCGCAATGATGATATACTTTGGCCGTGGCCCGCGCATCGGAGCTTTGTCTGTGACATTTTCCGGAATTTGCATGCTGCTTATGTTGCCGAGTTTTAAATCTAAGCGCATCATAACTTATGGCATTTACGCTGTTATCATGCTACACCTCATAGCTGTTGATGTGCAGTCATATAAAGCACAGGCCGACTATAGAAATGTGCTCAGCCAATATGCCAAAAATCCCAACCGAACAATCTATTCTGATATGGTTTTGCGCGAAAATGCTCCATGGTATTGCTTGCAAAAACCTTATTACGGATATTTTGCCCACGATACCGTAATTCACTGGATATACGTATTTCATGGCGACGAAAATCATCAACTTTTTGTTGTGCCTCGTGCCCTTGAAAAATTCTCTGTTGACGATGCCGAGAAGATTGCAGGAAACGTCGATATCTATTACTACAAAGGTCTGTTGGTTATGCGTGATAAACTCGATTTTGTGGGCCATGGAACTTTTTGTATAGACTACGGCTTTGGCCCGAGCAACACTCAATTTATGGTGATGCCGTTTGTTTGCGCTCGCGACAATAAACAATATTTGTGGTTATATCCCAAAAATTCAACCATGGTGCAAACGCTCAATCGCAAGCCAATTTCTTTTGTCGATTTAGAAAAATAGCTTCAAAATAAATAATTTGTTACCATTTACCACTGTTTGGTGCTCTTATTGTTTGCAAATCTTAGCTATTTTTCGTAATATTGCACTACGAAACCAACTAATCAACACAATGAGAAAATTCAGTTACAAATATTTGACCTTGGCCTTGGCAGCTCTGTTCTCTGCCAATTTTGCCGTAGCTCAAACTACGTCTGTGATCGGTGAGCCCGATTCTGTCAAAGATGCCCGTATGCAATGGTTCGCTCATGCCAAACTCGGCATTTTCATCCACTGGGGCATTTATGCTGTCAATGGCATCTCTGAGAGCTGGTCGTTCTACAATGGACACATCTCTTACGATGACTATATGGCTCAAGAAAAAGGCTTTACTGCCGACAAATTTAATCCTAAAGAATGGGTTGACCTCATCCAAGAAAGTGGCGCTCGCTACACTGTTCTAACCACAAAACACCATGATGGTATGGCGCTCTGGAACACCAAGCAAAACAAACACAACGTCGTCAAAAGCACTCCTGCTAAGCGTGACCTCGTTGACGAATTTGCCAAAGAAGTGCGCAGCCGCGATAACCTTCACCTCGGTTTCTACTTCTCTTTGCTCGATTGGTCGCATCCCGACTATCCTCATATCACTCGCACGCAAGACCGCTATTCTAACGACGCTAAACGTTGGGAGAAATTCCGCAAATTCAACTTCGCTCAACTCACAGAGCTCAATACCACTTGGGCACCCGACCTCTTTTGGTTTGATGGAGACTGGGAGCAAACTGCTGAAGCTTGGGACTCGGAAGGCATAGTCAACTTGCTACATTCTACAAATAAAAACGTTATTGTAAACTCTCGCATTCAAGGTTATGGCGACTATGGCACTCCCGAAATTGGTGTCCCCGTCACTCGTCCTAAAGATAAATATTGGGAGTTGTGCATGACAATGAACGACTCATGGGGCTACCAACCGCTCGACACAAACTATAAATCACCCTATGTGCTACTTCGCACTTTTGTTGATTGTCTCAGCAACGGTGGTAATCTCCTCCTTGATATCGGCCCTAAAGCCGATGGCACTATCCCCGACGAACAAGTTGCTATCCTCAAAGAATTTGGCCGCTGGACAAAAAAACATGCCGAGGCCATTTACGACACTCGTGCAGGTATGCCCGCCGAGCATTTCCAAGGATACTCTACATACAATCAAGCCGGCGATATCATATATCTTTATGTGCCTTATCGCCCTCAAGGCAAAATTGAAGTGAAGGGCGTGCTCAACAACGTGAAACGTGTGTGGGTGGTAGGTGATGGCACCGAATTGTCACATATCGTCTACAACCGCCCATCGTGGAGCGACCTTGCCGGTAACCTATACATTGATGTACCCGACTCTGTCCTCGACCCGCAAATCACTGTTATTGCCGTGCAACTTGATGGCCCTGTGCGCCTTTATCGCGCTGCAGGTCAAGTGATTGAAAGCAACTAATTTAAAGAAATAGATTATTGAACGACGCACCGATCAGGCGAGATTGCCCATGTCGGTGCGTTTCTTTATTTTAAGTATTTGTCTTGTTATATCTTTTGCTCTAGCAGTTTTAGCTTCTCCGCAGCTTTTGCATTGCCTTGCTCTGCTGCCTTGCGAAAACACTGCATAGCCTCTCCATATCGCTTCTCTCTGCAATAGCAATCGCCTAAATTGCAAAGCGCCAACGTGTAGTTTTGCGCTGCGGCCCTCTTGTACCATGCCTTTGCTGATAAATAGTCTTTATCTACACCTCTACCATTAAAGTAACACACACCAAGATTGTATTGCGCATTTGCAATCCCTTGCACGGCTGCAAGTTTATACCACTTCACCGCTTCTGCATAGTTCTGCTCCACTCCTTCTCCTTTGTTATAACACCAACCGAGTATGTCTTGTGCTGCTGCAAAACCTTGTTCTGCCGACTTTGTGAACCATTTCACTGCTTCTTTTCGGTCTTGTGCTATGCCTTTGCCGGTATAGTAGCGATATCCAAGTTGATACTGCAATTTTGCATCTTTCGGCCCTTTATCGGTGTCTTCTTCTTTCGAAAACCAGCCTTTTAGGTCTGAAATAAGCTTTTTCCATTGCAACGCGTTGTCTATTCTGATACAATCAATACTGCCAAGTTTAAATAAAAACCATCCCGTCAATTCTGCCCCGTTAAGCAATACGGGAATTACTCGTTTGCCACTGTTTTTGGCATACAAAACCTCGCTTTTCACCCATTCAGACTTTATTGAGTTTTCTGAAAGGGCAAAAAGCAATGTATTTGAACTATCTATAGCATTAACTATTTTTTCTTCAAATTCATCACCGCTCTCTATGCCCGTGATGTCAAACCATATTCTTATGCCCGGCACTGCTGCCTTGATGTTTGATACCATTTGGTACACATCATCAAAGTCGCGCCGTGAATAACTAATAAAAATATCGTTTTCCTTTTGATTCATCTTGGTAAGAGGTTGATTGTATGGTATGCTTTTTAGAACTGATAGGCAAAGGATAAGGCTGCGCTGTAATCACGCGAATTTGCTGTGCCCATAAGGAACAGTGTGGCGAGTTGCCCAAGTACATTATCGCTGATCGGCTCAGGTGTCACGTTAGTTAACCCGATTTTTGCATTCAAGCCAACTATAAAATGCTGTTTAATCATCACGTCAAATCCTACGCCCCATTGCAAATCAAAACGATTGAACTTGGGCACTGCGTTCAATGCATGGTTTGACGAATCGTACGCCCCGGTCATATTGCATTGCTCCGAAAATAAGTTTTCAGGATATGTCATGCTGAAATCGCTATTTTCACCGCTCACCTTCATCTTGCCGGTAAGTCCATAACTAAATGACGGACCGGTTTTTATGATAAACCGGAGATTTTCATTACTGCCGAAATGCAACGCCAAATTGACCGGCAACTCAAGATAATTTGTGCAAATGCTATATTTTGCCGCCGTAATCATTTCATTGCCATAATAACCGTCAAATTTTGCTCCACGCTGTGAAAATAGCAATGATGGCGCAATGTGAACCACGTCAGTCAATTGTATTGATGCTCCTCCGCCGACGGCCCATAGAAATTTGCCGCCGCTGTTACTTGGCAGTGAGGTCAGCTCTGTTACACCTGTTTGCACTTCTACATTCCACTTAACTTGTGAAAAAGCGGCATTTAAACCCATTAAACACATGAAAAGTGCTGTTGTAAGTATTTTTCTAATAATCATGATATTTGTTGGTTTAAATTATAGCGAACTATGTTGATTATGCTGATTGCATACGGATTTGTATTGGATATTGGTAGCGGCTGTTGTGTGAAATACCGCTGTATGCCGGCCATATCTCCTGACGTGATATCTTTGATGAAAATATATTTTTCGAGTGCACTTCCGGTCGGCGGATTATATGGACAGAAGGGTATGGCACGTGCATCAAGGTCCGGGAACACTTCGCCCATGTCGGCTGCATCCGGCAAAAATTGCCATTTGTCGCGATTATTTGTCGTGACATATTCGCGCATGGTGAAATTGCGCAGTCCGCGCACAACGGCTCTGTTCAAATTGCTATCTTCAGCCAACAATTGTTCTATTTCTGCGCCTTTGTTGTAGCTGGCAAACAGCGTTTTCAAGTTGAGAGCTTCTACCATTTTATGCCGCCATGCAGTGTAATACTTGTCAAGGTTGGCATTGTCTAAAACTGCACGGAACGGATATGGCTCTATCGGAGACATAGTCTTGAGTTCTTCATCCGTCTTATCGTACAGGTCTAACAATGCTGCGTTAAATGCCTGCAATCGTGTACATTCTGAGAGCAGGCTCAGTCGCTCTTTATTCACGTGCTGCAATATAGAGCCATGTATATGTGCATCCACTTCAACACGGCTAATCCACTCTCTGAGTCGGTCTATATTCGCGGCATGTCTTGCTATTTCATCCCTCAAATCTTGTCGGAATTTGCGCCATTGGTAGTTGTAATTGCCGATAAAGAATAATAATATCAATGATACAATGCCGGCAATGCCCCATGTGATTTTTGATGTCGGATACCAATAAACAAATAACCATGCAACTAAACATACAAAAAAGAGTATTGCTCCTTTTTTGTAATATCCCTTCTTGAAATCTTTGATTTTCCCATCTTCTGAGGATTGTAAATGTGCTATGGTTTCGTTTTCTTGCTTTATTTGCTTGGCCACATCATCTTTGCATTTTTGCACGAGTGCTGCTTGGTTGTTCACGTTGCCAAGTTTCGCAATGTTTTGAGTCCAAATTGTGCGCAGACGCGATGACTCTTCGCTCAGTTCGCTCAGCTCATAGTCATCTTCGGCAATTAAGTTTTGCAAAATTGCCGCTTCTATATTGTTGTCGTTGAGATTAAAGTTTATCGTTTTCTTCTCAAATCCTGCTATGTCTGCTGCTGACGACACACCGGTGATTACGCACGCTTGGCGAAAATATTGCTGTGCATAAGAGTAGGGGATGTAGCAGTATCCGTTGTCACCGAAATTTGTGCCCCATGAGTTGCGCACCACAAGCACTCGCTCTTTGTCGGAGTATCCGCACACAACTAATGCATGGTTTCCGTGACCGTCTTTACGCTCGCCGCTTGCCAATTCTTCGCTTGACGGATGGCGCACAAAACCACTGCGTGTCTCTGAAAATGAATCGAAAATCTGTGCTGCTACAATTACAGGAAGTCCATCGGAGAGCGCTGATTTGATATCCGTAAGCTTTAAATTTACCGTTTTGGCTTCGAGCACGCGGCAGTCCATCGCTGATGCATTTGCCGTTTCTGACGGTGCAACGGTGTAGATGTCCGGATTGTATGGCATTAATTCTTCGGTACATACTCCTTTATCTTTTGCTGCCTTGATGACACCATACAATGAGGCTCCGTCATCGTTGCTGCATGAATTGGTGGCCACGCGTGCGTTCCAATACAAAAAGGCCGGACTATAGCGATTGCTATCCTTGCGCAGCGCTTCGATAACCGATGCAACTGCAAACGATGCACAACTGCCTTGCCGCCCTTGATTGCGTATCGGAGCAAATATACTGCGCAAATCTACGCTATCTTGACTCACACTGTGCGCCTCGTAGGTTTGCTCTAGCGGCTCATCATCAATAGTGAGGTCAACCTTATAGTCTATGTCTCCAAAGCGATAGCCGTTCCCGTCTATGTGCTTTGATGTGTTTGCTGACTCTTTGCGGTGTATATCCAACTCTTTCAAACGCTCCTTGCGGCGACGATTGGCAACGGCAATATTGCGCATACGTGTGCGAATTTGCTGTATCTCATCCTGCGAAACATCTGTGAGCATGGTCTTGTCTGAGTCAATATCGACAAAAAACTTTGCCGATTCGTCGATAATATCGTCTAATATCAACTCTTTTGCATCTACAACACTTGTCTCAAACATTGAGCAGTCGTTGCCTAACAGCAAACACAACAATGCTTCGCTTTCAAAAAC
>CAYSLD010000032.1:0-16089 GCA_964431795.1 uncultured Bacteroides sp. | reverse complement strand
CAGCAACGACTTGCAATTGAGTTGTACCTTCATAAATTGAGGTGATGCGAGCATCACGATAAACACGTTCGCAAGCATAATCTTTCATGAATCCAGAGCCGCCATGCACTTGGATAGCATCGTAGGCATTTTGGTTGCAATATTCGCTAGAAAGGCCTTTAGCCATCGGGGTGAGAGCATCAGCGAGTTTCTTGTAGAGTTTGCACTCTTTACGTTCGTCAGCAGTGAGAGTACGTTCTTTTGCGATGTCTTCATACGCTTTGTAAAGGTCAACGTAACGAGCGGTTTCATAAAGTAATGTGCGAGAAGCATCGAGTTTAGCTTTCATCACAGTTAACATTTCAGAAACTGCGGGAAATTCGATAATAGCTTTACCAAATTGTTTACGTTCTTTAGCATATTGGAGGGCTTCACGATATGCAATTTCGCTAACGCCAACGCTTTGAGCAGCGATACCAAGACGAGCGCCATTCATAAGAGCCATCACGTACTTGATGAGGCCCATACGAGTGTCACCACAAAGTTCTGCGGGAGCGTTTTTGTAAGTTAATTCGCAAGTGGGAGAGCCTTTAATACCCATTTTGTTTTCGATGCGACGAACATTTACGCCACCGTTACGTTTGTCGTAGATGAACATTGACAAACCACGGCCGTCAGTTGTTCCTTCTTCAGAACGAGCGAGCACCAAGTGGATATCGCTATCGCCATTTGTGATGAAGCGTTTCACACCGTTCAACACCCATGAGCCGTCTTCTTTTTTAGTTGCTTTGAGCATTACGGCTTGAAGGTCAGAGCCTGCATCAGGTTCAGTCAAGTCCATTGACATTGTTTCGCCTGCGCAAACGCGGGGAATGTATTTTTGTTTTTGTTCTTCGCTACCGAATTCGTAGAGAGTTTCAGCGCAGTCTTGCAAGCCCCAAAGGTTTTCGAAACCTGTATCAGCGCGGCTAACAATGTCAGCAGCCATAATATACGGGGTGATGGGGAAGTTTAGACCGCCAAGACGACGGGGCATAGCCATACCCATCAAACCGGCTTTGCGACAAGCATCAAGGTTAGCTTGAGTGCCAGAAGCATAAATAACGCGACCGTTCTCCACACGAGGGCCTTCGTGGTCAACACCTTCTGCATTTTCAGCAATGATGCCGCCGCAGAGGTCACCAACGATCTCGAGCACTTTGTCGTAGTTATCCATTGCGTCTTCAAAATCTACCGGAGCGTAGTCGAATTTGTCGGCGTCAGTAAAGTTGCGCTCTTTGAGCTCAACGATTTTACGCATCATCGGGTGATTAAGATGATGTTTCAAATCAGGATTGTCAGTATAAAAATTTGCCATGACTTTATGTCGGAGTTGATGATTGCTTACTTAGAGTTTTTCTTGTAATATTTAATGAGCTTGGGCACAACTTCTTCAACATCGCCGGTAATAACGTAGTCGGCGATAGAGTTGATGGGAGCGTTGGGATCATTGTTTATAGAAATGATGATAGAGCTTTCTTGCATACCAGCGATGTGCTGAATCTGTCCAGAGATGCCACAAGCGATGTACAATTTAGGGCGAACAGTAACACCTGTTTGACCGATTTGGCGAGCGTGCTCAACAAAACCGGCATCGACAGCAGCACGTGATGCGCCAACTTCGCCACCGAGAGTGCGAGCGAGGTCAAAAAGAAGTTCGAAGTTTTCTTTAGAGCCTACGCCATAGCCACCGGCAACAATGATAGGTGAGTTTTTAATGTTTACTTTTGATTTTTCGATGTGACGATCTATGATTTCTACAACAAATTGCTCGTCAGAAACATATTGTTTAGCATCAAGATTAACGACAGCACCTTTGTGGTTTGCGTCGAAAATTTCTTTTTTCATCACACCCTCACGCACTGTGGCCATTTGCGGGCGACATTCGGGGTTAACAATTGTTGCAACAATGTTACCGCCAAATGCAGGACGGATTTGGTACAATAAATTAGTGTAGCTTTTGCCTGACTTGGGATCGGTATGATCGCCAATTTCGAGTGATGTGCAGTCAGCAGTAAGACCGCTATGCAAGCATGAAGAAACGCGGGGGCCTAAGTCACGACCGATGCAAGTAGCGCCCATCAAGCAAACTTGAGGTTTGATTTCTTTAAACAAGTTAATCAAGATAGTTGCGTGTGGGTTAGTGGTGTAGGGGAATAGGCGTTTGTCTTCAACTTTGTAAACCACGTCAGCGCCATAGGGGAATACTTGTTCTTCGATACCATTAAGTTTGTCACCGATAACGATTGCTTCAAGTTTTACGCCCAATTTATCAGCGAGAACGCGACCTTTTGTTAAGAGTTCGAGGCTCACATCTGCAATGCGACCTTCGTCATACTCACAATATACTATGAGATTGTTTTTGTCGTTTTCGATCATAATATTTTGGTGATTATTCCTCCGGTCAATTAGCCGATGGTGTGATTTGTGATAAGTTCTTTAATAAGATCTTCGAGTTGAGCGTCGTCAGATCCGGCGATTTGCAAGCTTTCTTTAGCTGTGAACACAACGTTTTCGATAGCTTTAACTTTAGTGGGCGAACCTGCGAGACCGATTTGCTCGGGATCAGCTTCAACGAAAGCAGCGCCCCATTCTTGCAAGTTGAGATACGGACGTTTTTCAACGAATGCTTGTTTCTCGGGAGTGAGTGCAGCTTTTTCGCTGGGAGACACTGCATGTTTGAATTTCATAATGCGCTGAGCATTACGAGGGCGGCAATCAGCAGCAGAGCCATTTACTGTAACTACACAAGGAAGCGGTGATTTCACGGTTTCAACACCGTTTTCGAGACGGCGTTTCACTGTGATATAGCCATTGCTAAGATCAACAATTTCTTCAGCGTATGTAACTTGAGGAATACCAAGTTTTTCAGCAATTTGCGGACCAACTTGAGCGGTGTCACCGTCAATAGCTTGACGACCACCTAAGATGAGATCATAGTTACCGAATTTTTTCACTGCTTGAGCCAACGAATAAGATGTGGCAAGCGTATCGGCACCACCAAGGGCGCGATCGGTTAAAACGATACCAGTGTCAGCACCGCGATAAATAGCTTCGCGAATAATTTCTGATGCACGCGGCAAACCCATGGTTAACATGGTGACTGTTGAGCCGGGATTAGCGTCTTTGAGACGGAGGGCCTGCTCAAGAGCGTTAAGGTCTTCAGGATTGAAGATGGCCGGCAAAGCAGCACGGTTAATAGTGCCGTCAGCCTTCATAGCATCTTTGCCTACGTTGCGGGTGTCAGGCACCTGCTTGGCAAGCACAATGATGTTTAAGCTCATACTTTTCTAGTTTTATATATTATGTATATTTTTAGTGATGTCTTGATGTTTCAAGGTCACAAAGGTAACAATTTTATAGCGTATTTCAAAATTTTGTTTGAAATGAAAGCCTTGTTAGTATTATTTTACAGGTGCAACACATTTGTAACAGTCTAAAATGCATACATATAAATAATAGAGAGTTTGTCTTGATGAATTGCAGATTTTGGATATAAAATTACGTAAAATTTTTTTTAGTCATAAATTTTTAGTACCTTTGCGCCGCAAAACAATACAAAACACAAGTTTAATCAATTATTAATTAATTTATTAATGGCAACTAAAATTAGATTACAACGCCACGGTCGCAAGAACTACGCGTTTTATCCTATTGTTATCGCCGATAGCAGGGCACCACGAGATGGTAGATTTATTGAAAGGATAGGTTCTTATAATCCGAACACTAATCCTGCTACAATTACTCTTAACTTCGAGCGTGCTTTGTATTGGGTTAACTGCGGCGCTGAGCCCACCGAAACAGTTCGTACAATTCTCTCTGAAGAAGGCGTTCTTCTCATGAAACACTTGCAAGGTGGTGTGAAGAAAGGTGCATTCGACGAAGCAGAAGCACAACGTCGTTTCGATGCTTGGAAAGCTAACAAGCAACAAAAGAGCGAAAGCTTCAAAGCTGCTAAAGCTGATGAAGAAAAGAAAGCTGCAAAACAACGTCTTGACGAAGAAGCAGCTAAAAATCAAGCTAAAGCAGAAGCAGTTGCTAAAAAGAAAGCTGAATTGGCAGCAGCTAAAGCTGAAGCTGAAGCAGCAGCAAACGCTGAAACAGAAGAAGCCACAGAAGCTCCCGCTGCAGAATAATAACTGCGCAAGATTACAACAAAATCCGGTTTATCGAATGGTAAATCGGATTTTGCTTTTTATATACATAAAAAATCTTGAAAATATTTTTTTATATTCATTTTTTTTGTAATTTCGTGATAAGAAAAGCCAGTACATACGAAAAGCTATGAGCTATTAGTTAAAACGAACGAAAATTATACATAAAAATGAATAATACAAACGACTTTCGCAATTATGCCGTGCATCATCTTGGCATGAACGGACTTGCACTAGACCAATACACCTCGTCGCTCAACAATTTGGGAAATGTGAAGGCCAGCTACATTTCACCGACAATCATAGAAGAGCGTCAGTTGAACGTTGCTCAAATGGATGTATTCTCACGATTGATGATGGATCGTATCATCTTTCTAGGCACAGAAGTGAATGACTACACAGCAAACGTTATCCAAGCGCAGCTATTGTACCTCGACTCATCTGACCCCGGCAAAGACGTATCAATCTACATCAATTCGCCCGGCGGCTCAGTCTATGCCGGATTGGGTATCTATGATACAATGCAATACATTTCAAGTGATGTATCGACCATTTGCACCGGCATGGCAGCATCGATGGCAGCAGTACTTTTGGTAGCCGGACAGAACGGCAAACGTTTTGCACTCCGTCATTCACGTGTGATGATTCACCAACCGATGGGCGGTGCACAAGGTCAAGCATCTGATATTGAAATCACAGCTCGAGAAATACAAAAGCTTAAAAAAGAATTATATACAATTATCGCTGATCACTCAGGCCAACCGATTGATAAGGTTTGGGCAGACTCAGATCGCGACTATTGGATGACCGCAGAAGAAGCGAAAGATTATGGTATGATTGACCAAGTTTTAATGCGTAATAAATAATCATTATCACATTACACGTTAAACTTACACGAATCACACTATATACAGAATATGGCAAAAAAGAAACAACAAACGGCTGAATGTTCATTCTGCGGACGTCCTGCAGATATGAGCGAGGTATTAATACCTTCAGCAGATCAAAGCATATACATTTGTGCTGAGTGCGTAGAGAACATTCACCAAATGCTGGTGAAATATCGTTCAGATTTTTCGCACCAAAATAATACCGATGATATTGATTTGACCAATGTGCCAAAGCCCAAAGACATCAAGGCATTTCTTGATCAATACGTGGTTGGTCAAGATGACGCGAAAAAATACTTATCGGTAGCGGTTTACAACCACTACAAACGCTTGGCACAGCCCACCAATGACGATGTAGACATCGAGAAGAGCAATATAATACTTGTTGGCCCCACCGGCACAGGTAAAACTCTTCTAGCAAAGACCATTGCTCGACAACTTGATGTGCCATTCACCATTGTAGATGCTACAGTTCTCACTCAAGCAGGTTATGTTGGTGAAGACATAGAGAGTTTGCTCACTCGCTTGTTGCAAGCAGCTGATTATGATGTAAAAAAAGCTGAGCGTGGCATAGTATTTATTGATGAGATTGATAAAATAGCGCGCAAAGGCGACAATCCTTCAATCACCCGTGATGTTAGCGGTGAAGGTGTGCAACAAGGATTATTGAAATTATTGGAAGGCTCAATTGTGAATGTACCGCCACAAGGTGGACGCAAGCATCCTGAGCAAAAAATGATACCTGTTGACACCAAAAACATATTGTTCATCTGCGGTGGCGCATTTGACGGCATAGAACAGAAAATTGCGCATCGCATGAATTCACATGTTGTTGGATATGCAACAGATGGTTCTCGCCGCAAAATCAAGAAAGATGAATATATGCGATATGTGGCTCCACAAGATCTGAAAGCATTTGGATTGATACCCGAAATCATTGGACGTCTGCCGATTGTGACACATCTCAATCCGCTTGATCGCGAAGCACTTCGCAAAGTATTGACCGAGCCAAAGAACGCAGTAACACGTCAATATGTTAAGCTCTTTGCGATGGACGGTGTTGAGCTCACATTCAGCGATGAAGCTCTAGATCTTATCGTAGATAAATCAATTGAATATAAGCTTGGAGCTCGCGGATTGCGATCAATAGTAGAGTCGATCATGGTAGATGCCATGTTTGATATTCCATCGCAAAACATTAACAAATTTGAAGTAACAGCAGATTATGCGCTTCAGAAGATCAGAGAGGCGCACTTCGAAGGACTTACAGAATAAAATCCAACTCATTACAACTTACCTTGCATGGTCACTAAAGAAGAAATCATCGCAGCCCTTAAACTAAATTTTGGCTTTGACAAATTTAAAGGCAATCAAGAAGCAATCATACAAAACTTGCTTGAAGGTCGCGACACGTTTGTACTCATGCCAACAGGAGGTGGTAAGTCACTTTGCTATCAATTGCCGTCGCTCATGATGGAGGGTACGGCAATTGTTATCTCACCTTTGATTGCACTGATGAAAAATCAAGTAGATGCTATGCGCAATTTTATTGCCAATGACAACGTAGCACACTTCTTAAACTCTTCATTATCTAAAGCTGCGATAGACCAAGTAAAAGCTGACATTGTTAGCGGAGCTACCCGACTGCTATATGTTGCCCCTGAATCGTTAACCAAAGAAGAAAATATTGAATTTTTAAAGACAGTTCCTATTTCATTTTATGCAATAGATGAAGCACATTGCATATCAGAGTGGGGTCATGACTTCCGCCCGGAATATCGTCGCATCCGTCCGATAATAAATGAAATTGGATCGCGTCCGGTAATTGCGCTGACGGCCACAGCTACGCCCAAAGTGCAACACGACATACAAAAGAACTTGGCAATGAACAATGCCACAGTTTTCAAGGTGTCGTTCAACCGCCCGAATCTTTATTATGAAGTGCGACCAAAGACAAAAAATATTGATCGTGACATCATAAAGTTCATTAAGGCCAATCCAAACAAATCAGGCATAATCTATTGCATGAGTCGCAAAAAAGTTGAAGAATTGGCTGAATTTTTGCGTATAAATAACATTAAAGCGCTCCCATATCATGCAGGCATGGATAGTGCTACTCGTAGTGCTAACCAAGATGCATTTTTGCTCGAAAAGGTGAATGTTATTGTAGCGACCATAGCATTTGGCATGGGCATTGACAAACCGGATGTACGTTTTGTCATACACTACGATATGCCTAAATCACTTGAAGGCTATTATCAAGAGACCGGCAGGGCCGGGCGTGATGGAGGCGAGGGACAGTGCATCACATTTTTTGCTGCAAAAGACTTGCGTAAAAACGAAAAATTCATGCAAGGTAAGCCTGTGTCGGAGCAAGAAATTGCGAAACAACTATTGATGGAGACTGCCGCATACGCAGAGTCATCAGTATGCCGACGTCGCACGTTGTTGCACTATTTCGGCGAGACATACACAGCTGAAAATTGTGGCAACTGCGATAACTGCCTTGCGCCAAAGCATAAGATAGAAGCAAAAGATTTGTTATTAGACATTTTTGAAGTTATTGAAACAATCAAAATGCCATTTAAAGCAGATCATATAATAGACATTATGCGTGGACGAGTTACGGCAGACATCAAATCATACGCTCATGAACAGTTAGAGATTTTCGGATGTGATGAAAAAGAAGATCCGAAATTTATAAATGCTGTAATACGACAAGCCATAATAGCCGGATATCTCAGTAAAGACATTGAAAATTTTGGTTTGATAGAAATCACTGAGGCCGGCAAAAAATTTCAAGAACACCCTGAGTCGTTTAAAGTTGTTGAAGACAATGACTTTTCAAGTGATGACGAAGAGCCGTCGATGAAATGCGGCTCAACATCGGCCATAGACCCCGGATTGTTTTATATACTCAAGGATATGCGCTCAAAAGTGGCAAAGAAGCTTAACTTGCCGCCTTACGTAATATTTCAAGATCCATCACTTGAAGCAATGGCCACGATGTATCCGGTGAACCTCGATGAGCTACAAAACATAGTAGGTGTTGGAGCCGGAAAAGCCAAACGCTATGGCAAAGAGTTTGTTGATTTCATCAAAGAATATGTTGAGAAAAATGAGATTGAACGTCCTGAAGACATAAGAGTTCGCACTATTCCCAACCATTCGCTGAAAATTTCAATCATACAGTCAATTGACCGTAAAATTGCTTTAGATGAAGTTGCAGCATCAAACGGCATGGACTTTGATAAACTTCTTAGCGAAATAGAAGCAATAGTTTATTCAGGCACAAAACTAAATATCAACTATTATATCAACGATGTGCTGGATGAAGACTTGCAACAAGAGATATACGATTATTTTAGAGAAAGCGAAAGTGATGACATCAGCGCGGCCTATAAAAATCTGGATGGTGAATATACCGAAGAAGAAATACGCCTCGTACGCATTAAATTCATGTCAGACCTAGCGAATTAATTTAGTAATGACTTTAAAATAGACTATACAGTGGAACCGAATTTACTTGTAGACTTATATATAAAACATGTAGGATGTCAGCCTGAATCGATTGATGAATTACCATCTTCAGGCTCTAATAGACGCTACTTTAGGCTTAAAGGCACACCGACATTAATTGGAGTGTTGGGCACATGTAAGCCTGAGAATGAGACATTTTTATATTTGGCCAAGCATTTCAAAGAAAAAGGTTTGCCAGTGCCTGAAGTTGTGGCCGTTTCAGACGATCACATGACTTATCTTCAGACAGACCTTGGTGATACATTGCTCTTTAATGCGATAGAAAAAGGGCGCAAGACATCTTCATTTTCAGTAGAAGAGCGTGAATTACTAACTAAGACCATTCGCTTGCTTCCGGACATTCAATTTGCCGGAGCCGTTGGACTTGATTTCAATAAATGCTACCCGGCTGCGCAGTTTGATGTGCGTTCAATCATGTGGGACTTAAACTACTTTAAGTATTGTTTTCTTAAAGCCACAGGATTGGAGTTTGATGAATCGAGGTTGGAAGATGACTTTCAAGCACTTGCAGAGGTTTTGATGCGCAGTCAATCAAGTACGTTCATGTATCGAGATTTTCAGTCGCGCAACGTGATGCTATGCGATGGGCAGCCCTATTTAATTGATTTTCAGGGCGGCAGAAAGGGTCCATTCTACTATGATGTCGCATCATTTTTGTGGCAAGCTAAAGCCGGATTTCCAAATAGCCTAAGGGTGGAACTATTGCATCAATACATTGATGCATTGCGCAAGTATAAGCCAGTTGACGAGTCGTATTTCTTTGAGCAATTACGTCATTTTGTGTTATTCCGTACGATGCAGGTGCTTGGTGCATACGGATTTAGAGGTTATTTTGAGAAGAAGCCTCACTTCATGCAAAGTGTGCCATACGCAATAGCGAATTTGCGTGAATTGCTCAAAAAGCCATTTCCCGAATATCCGTATCTTACGGAGATGCTCGCGCAATTGGTAAACTTAAAGCAATTCTCTGATCAAATGCAAAAGCGCACGCTAACAGTGCGAGTGATGAGTTTTGCATATAAGAAAGGTATTCCTGACGATACTACCGGCAATGGTGGAGGATATGTGTTTGACTGCAGAGCAGTAAACAATCCCGGCAAGTACGAGCGATACAAACCTTTTACCGGCTTAGATGAGCCAGTAATCAAATTTTTGGAAGAAGATGGTGAAATATTGACCTTCCTTGACCATTGTTATGCTTTGGTTGATGCGTCAGTTAAACGATATATCGACCGTGGTTTTACCAATCTCATGGTATCATTTGGTTGCACCGGAGGTCAACACCGCTCGGTATATTCAGCGCAACATTTAGCAGAACGTCTAAATAAGAAATTCAATGTAAAAGTGGAGCTTGTGCACCGCGAACAAAACATACAACAAACATTTTTACCGCAATAAACAGTGAAAGCTCTAATTTTTGCAGCCGGACTAGGCACACGACTTAAACCGTTCACGCTCGAGCATCCAAAAGCGCTCGTGCCGGTTGGAGGTGTGCCCATGCTTGGACGCGTGATAAATAAGCTCACATCGTGTGGTGTGACTGAGATTGTGGTTAATGTGCATCACTTTGCTGATCAGATAATAGATTACATCAATCGCAATAACTTTGATGTAACTATTCATATCAGTGATGAGCGTGACAAGCTTTTAGATACCGGAGGTGGTGTGTTGAAAGCGCGTGAGTGGTTAGACGGTGATGAGCCATTTATTGTGCATAATGCCGATATACTTACTGACGTAGACATTTTAGACATGTATAAAAGCCACCTAAACTCATCGGCAGACGTTACATTGCTATGCGCAGCTCGCAACACTGCTAGATATTTTTTCTTTGACAAAGACAGTAAGCGACTTGCCGGATGGGCAAATATACAAACCGGTGAGACACGGCCTGCCGGGTTTGTGCCACAAGACGGCATGATGCAGCGCGCATTTAACGGAGTTCATATTATGTCGCCATCAATATTCAAAGTGCTTGAGCACTATAGTTCTGAGCCAAAGTTTTCAATAAGTAATTTCTATATTGATAGGCTGCACGATTTATCGATATGTGCATATTGCCCCGATTACGAATACAATTGGCTAGATGTAGGTAAGCCTGAAACACTTGCCATAGCCAACCAACAGATAAACAAACTTTAATAACAAAAAAGATGTCACACGAACTTAATTCACCCGAAAAACAAGAAATACTTGATCGTAGGTATTTGCGTATGGCTGCAATTTGGGCAGAAAATTCATATTGCAAACGCCGCCAAGTTGGAGCTATCATTGTTAAAAATAAGATGATAATCTCCGATGGTTATAATGGCACACCGGCCGGGTTTGAAAACGTTTGTGAGGACGAATCAGGCACAACTAAGCCTTATGTGCTTCATGCAGAAGCAAATGCGATTACCAAAGTAGCACGTTCTAACAATTCAAGCGACGGAGCTACACTATACGTAACAGCATCACCATGCATGGAGTGTGCGAAGTTAATCATACAAGCCGGGATAAAGCGTGTGGTGTTTAACGAGCTATATCGTATTGTTGACGGATTGGACATCCTAAAACGTGCAGGCATTGAATGTGTACACATCTCTTTAGACGATAAATAAAAATAAATCATGAGAAAATCATCGCGCTATAAATATTGGTTACCGCTCACAGTATCTGCCACATTTGTGGGAGGTATGTGGTTTGGTGCATATCTGAGCAATCTTGACCACCAATCAAATGGCGAGAAGAAATTGCGCGAACTTTTTACTTCAATCGAAGAATACTACGTTGATGAAGTAGATTTGGATAGCTTGGTAGAGTTATCTATTCCTGCTATTATCAGTAATTTGGATCCGCACTCATCTTATATTCCGGCAAAAGACAAGGAAGAAGTTAATAGCGAACTTGAAGGCTCATTTGGTGGCATTGGCATTCACTTCATAGTAAATAATGACACCATCAATGTTGTTGAAGTGATAGCCGGAGGGCCTTCGGAGAAGGCTGGTATCATGGCTGGAGACCGCATTATTGCAGCAGATGGCAAGCCTTTTGAAAAGTCTACATTGGCAAATGATGAATTGGTGCGCCAAGCACTACGTGGTCCCAAAGGCTCAAAAGTAGAACTTACAATTTTGCGTAGCACCTCGTCAAAGCCGATGAAGTTTGTGCTCACTCGCGGAGATATCTCTACAAATACGGTCATGTCGTCATATATAATTTCTGATAAGATAGGATATATCAAAGTATCTAAATTCGGCAGAAATACATATAGCGAATTCTACCAAGCATTGCAAGCATTGAAAGCTGAAGGGGCAACAGAGTATATCATTGACCTCCGAGGTAACACCGGTGGATTTATGGAAACAGCAATCCTAATGGCAAACGAATTTATGCCAGCGAGCAAATATATAGTTGGTACACGCGGACGTAATTTAGGCGACAATCAAATCACATTGAGCGATGGCACCGGAGGGTTCCAAGACTCGAATGTAGTTGTGTTGCTTGATGAGATGTCAGCAAGTGCGAGCGAAATTTTTGCCGGAGCGATGCAAGATAATGACCGCGGACTTATTATAGGACGTCGCTCTTTTGGTAAAGGTCTTGTGCAACGCCAGATGGAAATGAGCGATGGCAGCGAGTTGCGTCTAACCGTTCAGAGGTATTACACGCCATCAGGACGATGCATACAGAAAGACTACAAGCCCGGAGCTAATCAAGACTACGAGTATGAAATTTTTGAGCGCTACAAGAATGGTGAAACGCTCAACGAAGATAGCGTGAAATTACGCAAAGATTTGTTGTTTACCACCACAAATGGACGTAAAGTTTATGGCGGTGGAGGCATTATGCCTGACATATTTGTGCCAAACGATACTCTTGGTGTCACGAACTATTATATAAACGTTGCGAATGCCGGACTTCTGATGAAGTTTGCCTATGAATATTGCGATCTCAATCGCGCTAGTTTAAAGAGCATAAAGAACATCAATCAATTACTTGGCAAGTTGCCGTCAAATGAAGTATTACTAAGTTCTTTTGTATACTATGCTACAACAAAAGGTATACCGGCACGTTGGTATTATATCAATCAATCGCGACAACTGATAGTCACTCAGATCAAGGCATTAATTGCTCAAGATGTGATTGGATTTCCTGCTTATTACGAGATTATCAATACTAATGATATAGCAGTGCAGCGGGCAATCAAAGAGCTTAAAAGCGGTAATGCGAACTTTCCGATTAAGAACACTACGAAGGTATCGAAGAAATGAAGAAAGTTGAAGCACGACTAGTCATTAAAGAGCAGAAAAAGCTATTGACAGAGCAATACAAGCAAGAAGCATCGAAAAGCGCTCTTAGCAGACTTGAAGATACCGACTGCTTTAAAGACTCACACAACATACTTTTATACAATTCGCTTCCTGACGAGTTGTGCACTAAATGGTTTATTGACAAATGGCATCAGCATAAAAATCTGTACTTGCCGCGAGTGAATGGTGAGGAACTTGATATATTGCGCTATGAACCGAAATCGCTACATAAAGGTTCATTCAACATTGATGAGCCGGATGGTGATTGCTTGTGCGATATATCTGACATTGAATTGATTGTGGTGCCCGGTGTAGCATTTGACAAGCGATGCAACAGAGTGGGGCGCGGCAAGGGCTATTATGACCGCTTGCTTGCTACAGCAAAAGCATACAAGGTTGGCATTGCATACGATTTTCAAGTTTTTGATATGATTGAAGTAGAGAAACATGACATACCTCTAGATATGGTGATAACCGATAAGGTCACTTACAAACATCAATAGTACAAAAAAAGCCGGAGACTTGATTAAAGCTCCGGCTTTTTTTGTATATACGACAATTACTTGATTATGCCGCGAAGTTCGTTTATGTTTGAAACGCCGTGACGCTGACAATAGTCTTGCAAGCCCTCAATAATTTTAATTGTTGTAGTTGGATCTACAAAATTTGCAGTACCGACTTGAATAGCAGTTGCTCCGGCCATTATGAATTGAAGAGCATCATCTGCATTCATAATGCCACCTAAGCCAATAACAGGGATATTGACTGCTTTAGCCACTTGCCAAACCATACGGACAGCGATAGGGCGCACAGCAGGGCCGGAAAGGCCTCCTGTGATTGTTGACAAATACGGACGTTGACGTTCTACGTCAATAGCCATACCCAGCATCGTATTTATGAGCGAGACACTATCAGCGCCAGCACCTTCTACAGCCTTTGCTATCTCTG
The DNA here is from genome assembly GCA_964431795.1 of uncultured Bacteroides sp. Lineage (GTDB taxonomy): Bacteria > Bacteroidota > Bacteroidia > Bacteroidales > Muribaculaceae > CAG-873. Next base: position 2,247 of record CAYSLD010000032.1, on the reverse strand, counting down.
CGATATCTGTTACATTTGGCGATAGTTTTACAATCAGAGTACGTTTCCAAGCATTACGAACAGCTTCTGTTACTTGCGATGCACCGGAGCAAGTAGTACCGAAAGCCATACCGCCTTGTTTCACATTAGGGCATGATATATTTACTTCAATAGCTTCAATTTTTTCGAGAGGAGACAATCGTTCACAGACGGCGACATAATCGTCAATGGTAGCGCCTGATACATTCACTATGACATTAGTATCGAGGTCTTTGATTAACGGATATGTGTCGTGAATGAAATGATCAACACCACCATTTTGAAGGCCTACAGCATTTAGCATACCGGAAGGGGTCTCTGCCATACGCGGATAGTCATTTCCTTCACGAGGATTGAGAGTTGTACCTTTAACTATGAATCCGCCAAGTTTATTTAAATCAATCAAATCAGCAAATTCGAGGCCGTAGCCAAAAGTTCCTGAAGCAGTCAGTACCGGATTTTTAAGTTCTAAACCGGCAATTTTTACGCCTAAGTTAGCCATATAAAGAGTTACCAAGTTAATTGATTAATATTAAATACCGGGCCTTCGGTGCAAACACAAACATTGCCTTTGACTGTTTTTTCAACACAGCAAAGACAAGCGCCAAGGCCACAAGCCATCATGTTTTCTAATGAGACATAGCAGTCTGTTCTTAATTCTTTGGCTTTTGCAGCCACAGCCTTCATCATCGGGGCAGGGCCACATACACACCAAGTAGCAAATTTATTGCACAATGCGGGATGGTTTGTAACAAACCCTTTTGCGCCATGGCTGCCATCTTCAGTTGTTGTATGCACAGTGCCTATAGCTTCAAACTTATCAAGAAGCAGCAAATCATCTTGAGTGCGGGCTCCCAAAAGGAATTCTACATTTGCATTGCATACATTCTTTAAATAGTATCCATAGTAGAGCAGAGGAGCAACGCCTACGCCACCACCTATAAGCAAAACGTTTTTACTTGAGAGATTTTCAATAGGGAAGGTGTTGCCTAATGGCAACAACACATTTACCACATCGTCTTTTTTGAGTTCAGACAAAGTGCGAGTGCCATCTCCAGCGATACGTACGAGCAAATCGAGCGTATTTTCTTTTTCGTCAACAAAATTTACAGAGATCGGACGGCGCAAGAATGTTGAAGCAGAATTATCTACCTTTACTTGCACAAATTGTCCCGGTAATATTTTAGGGAGCGGTTGACCGTTGGCCGGTGTTAGCTTAATAGCAACATATCTATCACCGAGTTTTGCACAATCAACGACACTCAAGTCGATAAGCGCTTTTTGCATATATTATTATTTTAAATTGGATTTATTTGTATATAATATCTTCAGGTTGATCTGTGCCCTCAACATTTGTTATTGAGCACGTAAACATCCATTTAACCAAACGAGTTTCAGGAGTAGAAAATTCGCCAACCGGCAGTTTGATCAATATTCTATTCCAACCTTTGTTTAGAACAACTTCAATTGGTTTTCGCGCACTAGCATTCTCATTTTTCAATGTAATTTCATTTGTGCGCATAGTGTGAGAGTTTTCCCAAACCGGCGGGGCTATTGGAAGGCCATTTATCCAAATACGACTTTCTCGATAATCCCATTTGCCTTGAGGAGCAGCGATATCAGATTCTGATCGGCTATAGTTTTGCGTTTCAAACACAAGTCCTACTGTTTGATCTTTCTTTGAATATACATCTGTATAAGCATAAACCGTGCTATTCGGTTTCGGATTATCAATAAGAGCCGGCTCCATATTTCCCCAGGTATGACGGAGATAAACAGCTGCGCCATAAGCTGTATAAGTGGTGTCCAATGCCGAGACATTAAAATCGCGAGATAAGTCACCACCATTGTCTATCGGAGCTGTTATATGCCAGCAAATGTTTGATTGCTTTACATAAGAAATTGGCTCATTTTTCAAGTCTGTATCTTTATGATGTAGGAAACGACGTTCCCAATCGGCAAATTCCTTATCATTAGCACCTGTAGTAACTCCAATTGTATTGAAATAGCCTTTTCCGGAGCCCAACCAAGCGCGCTCAGCAATAGCCAACATAGCAGGATAGAATGCATTTTGACGCACAATTTCAGCATCTGATTCAAGGTCCCTATCATTCCATATTCCGATAATTGTGCCTGCATATTGTTCGCTTCCTTTTTCTTGGTTTGCTATTTTAGAGCTATACAAAGCAACAATATCAGAATAATTATCGAAATGATTTGCATAGTGAT
>CAYSLD010000031.1:0-16645 GCA_964431795.1 uncultured Bacteroides sp. | reverse complement strand
CGTCGGCATGGTCTGCTTTGATTATCGAGCGGATGTGCTCAAGATATTCATCGGTGTATTCCTTCATTGTTGCTGAGTGCGCAATTCATCAACGAGGTTGGTGAGATTAATAAATTGGTCAACAGATAATTGTTCGGGGCGGAGGGCCATCATGGGCTCGTCGGCGGGCAGTGTGGCGCCCGGAGGCAGGAGGCTTTTCAGCGAGTTGCGCAACGTTTTGCGGCGCTGGCCGAAGGTGGTTTTAACCACGGTTTTAAACAGTTGGGCATTGCACCCCAACTCGGTCACATCTTTGCGGCGCGTCATCTTGATTACGCCCGATTTCACTTTTGGCGGAGGGTTGAACACTTTTTCGCTCACCGTGAAGAGGTATTCAACGTCGTACCAAGCTTGCAGCAGCACACTGAGTATGCCTCGTGCTTTAGTGCCCGGAGGCGCGGCCAGACGCTCGGCAACCTCGCGTTGCAGCATGCCCGAACAGCAAGTCACTTGGTCTTTGTAGTCAAGCACCTTGAAAAATATTTGCGACGAGATGTTGTAGGGATAGTTGCCAATCACGCAAAATTGTTTGTCGCCGTAAAGCCGGGCAAGGTCCATTTTCAAGAAATCCTCGCCGAGTATGCGGCCGTTCAAAGCCGGGAAGTTAGCGTTGAGATAGTCAACACTTTCGTCGTCAATTTCAACCACAGTCACATCGTGATTGCGTTGTAGCAAAAATTGGGTTAGCACTCCCATGCCGGGGCCTATCTCAAGCACCGGAGTGGTTGCGTATTCGTCGAGTGTTGCTGCAATGCGGTCAGCCACCGAGAGGTCAGTGAGAAAATGCTGTCCAAGGGCTTTTTTGGGTCGTACTTGTGACATGGGCTGAAAGTTTTAGTGAATAATATGCAAAGATAACAAAAAAATGCCGAACTTTGCAATAAACAAACATAACCATAATGAATATTACCAGCGACATCATTTATATTGGCGTTGATGACGCCGATATAGAGCTATTTGAAAACCAATATGCCATGCAAAATGGAGTGACCTACAATTCGTATGTCATTCTCGATGAGCATATTGCTGTTATGGACACCGTTGACAAACGCAAAACCGACCAATGGTTGCACAATCTCAGCCTTGCGCTCAACGGTCGCACTCCCGACTACCTTGTGGTGCAACACATGGAGCCTGACCATGCCGCCAGCATCGGCGCTTTTCTCAAAACTTATCCCGACACCAAAATTGTGGCCTCTGACGCTGCAATAAAAATGATGCCGTTATACTTCGAAGACGTTAATTTTGCCAACATCGCCACCGGCGTGAAAGAAGGCGCCACTCTCGCTCTGGGCCGTCACACTCTCACTTTTTACATGGCCCCGATGGTGCACTGGCCCGAGGTGATGGTGACCTACGATGCTACCGACCGCGTGCTCTTCTCAGCCGATGCTTTCGGCCGTTTCGGCATCAGCAGCGACACTACGCCGTGGGAGGATGAGGCTCGCCGCTATTACATAAACATTGTTGGTAAATATGGCCGCCAAGTGCAAGCACTCTTGACAAAAGCTGCAAAGCTTGATATCGCCACCATCTGCCCGCTACATGGCCCGGTGCTCAACGGCGACCTTTCGCGCTATGTTCTCTTGTACGACACATGGAGCAGCTATCGCCCCGAGACTGATGGCATTGTCATCGCCCATGCCTCAATACACGGCAACACTGCTAACGCAGCCCTCAAACTCGCCGAAATGCTGCGTGCCAAGGGTAAAACCGTAGAGGTGTTTGACCTTAATCGTTGCGACCAATCGCGCGCCGTAGAGGCTGCATTTCGCTACTCTACACTCGTTGTGGCTGCGTCAACCTACGACGCCTCGATATTCCCGTCAATGGAACATTTCTTGCTCCACATCGGCGAAAAATCATATCAAAACCGCAATGTAGCTATTATTGAAAACGGCTCGTGGGCACCTGTGGCCGGTAAAGCCATGGCCGCTGCTTTTGCCAAAATGAAAAATATAAACCTCGTTGCCGACATACTCACCATTCGCGGTGCCGTGAAACAAGCCGACATCGAAGCCCTTTCTAACCTGGCAAATCAACTCTAAACACGCATAAGCAACATGAAAAAATTAGTTTTAACTCTTGCCGTGGCACTCTTCGCTCTTTGCCCGGCCTTCGCTCAAGCGCCAAAGTGGTCTGAGACTACTTACTACCGCCAACGCGCATCGTTGTTTGAACAATTGCCGGTTACGTCTGACGATGTTATCATACTCGGCAACAGCATCACCGACGGCGGCGAGTGGGGCGAACTTTTCGGCGACCTTCATTTCAAAAATCGCGGCATCAGCGGCGATGTGATTGAAGGTGTGAAACACCGTTTGGCTGCAATCACTGTGGGCCAACCCAAAAAGATTTTCTTGATGATTGGCACTAACGACCTTTCGCGTGGCGCAAGCGTGGACTATGTTGTTACAGGCATAAATGAAATTGTGCAAACCATACACCGCGACAGCCCGCGCACCCAAGTGTACGTGCAATCTATTTTCCCGGTAAATCCGGCTTTCGACAATTTCAAAGGTCACAACACCCACACGCAAGATATTCTTGACATCAACAGCGCACTCAAAGCAGGTGCCGATGCCGGAAATTATACATTTGTGAACGTTCACGCTGCCCTTGCTGACAGCGAAAACCACATGAGCACGGCCTACACTAACGACGGCCTGCACCTTCTCGGCCCGGGCTACATTGTTTGGCGCTCTGTGCTCTTGCCGTATCTCAACTAATTACTATTTGCGGCCGGTGAGGCGTGTTAGCGCCCATCCGGCTGCGATAGGCACCACATTGGCCAATAGCAGAGTGGGGAGGAATGGCAGATTGAGCGGCAACAGCACGTACATGATTATGCCCATGTGCAACAGGTATATGTGCAGCGAGTTGCGGCTCACCAAACCAACTATCCACTCTATCACTTTTGGCGCACGTGTGATGTGTTGCAGCAAAGCAAATTCCATCAGCGTGAACGCCATGACGTTGATTGAATTGTCCATAAGCGCTACGTGGAAATAGCCGTAGCGCAAACCGCGTGATGTGATGTAAAGGCCTCCGAGCACACCCAACACAAACATCGCTGCGTAGAATATGCCTTGCTCGCGGCGCGGACGCTCGCGCATGGGCCAACGCACCAAATAATACCCGGCCACGGTATAGCCCAAGTAGGTGGTGAACTGTGCGCTGAACACTTCAAATCCCCTCACCGGCAGAAATTGCTCGGCCATGGGGATAAATCCCGAAAACAGCCATATTGCTAGAAAATACTCTATGCTGCGCTTTGATGCACGCGCTATCCACGGCGATATCACCGGGGCAAACAGATACACACCTATTAGCGCGTAAATAAACCATGCCGAGCCAAATGACGGCACAAAGGCCAGCCACGCGAGGTGGCGCATCGGCATGTAGGCCTCGCCATCGCCTAAAAAAACGGCTAGAGCTATGTAGACTAACGAGTAAACTATAAATTCAGGCAGAAATGTGCGCAAGCGTCGTTTCACAAACGATGTGCCGCCCTCGTGCAGCGGCAATATGCGCCCACCCACACCCATGATGATGAGTGCTGCCGAGCCGGTGACCAATAATTGCCACCACACTGTCACCTCGTCGGCATAATAGTGTGTGGCTGTGTGAACCAAAAAGGATGCAAAAATGCAGATGCAGAGTATAATGTCGTAATAGAGTATGCGTTTTTTTGCCACGTTAGTCTGTTTTATTGTCTTCGTAAAGTTTTAATGTCTTTTTAAATTCGCCAACCACCATGGCTTTTAGCTCGGGTGGCGCTATTATTTGCAGACGCGAGCCGTATGATAGCAGCTCCGACACAAGGTCGTCGGTGATGCGCATGTTATAGTAGAAAATTGAAAAGCCGTCGTGCACCACTTCTTGCTGTGAGTGGTGCACGGGCAGGTCGCGCAAATAGTTGGCATTGCGGTGGTCGGCGCGTATGGCTATGGTTGTGGGCGCATTTTGCGTGACAACAATGCCAAAAGCATCGCGAAAATACTCTTCGGGGTCGAAGTCGGCCGGCATAGTGTACTTTGTGTCCTGCAATGTGGCCTTCATCATGCGGTCAAGGGCGTATGTTTTGATTTTGTCTTCTTGCACGTGGCGCCCCACGGTGTACCAACGCTGTTTGAAGATTTTCAGAAAATACGGCTCGAAAATCACGCCTTTGTTTGGCCGGCTGCGCGTGTAGTTGTGATAGTCAAAGCATAGGCGCACTCCTTGCTGTATTGACTGTATCACCAAGCCGAGAAATTCACGAGCCGAGGGCACTTCTTCAAGAAATATGCGGTCGCTGATGTCGCGCGCCGAGGCGAGCACATCGGTCACCGTGCGCGAGTTGAGCAGCCAGTTGGTCACGCTTTTGTCGTGAGGATTGTCTTCAACAATGTAATATTCGTAGGTGGTGGGGTCGCACTCTATGGTGATGCTGAAAATCTCTTCGATGGCGTGGCGATAGTTGAACAGTGTGCGGCGACAAAGGCGGCTGCCGTCGTTGCACGAGGCATTTTGCCAGCGCTCGTCGAGCTCGCTGCGCGTGATGCGGCCGCGGCGCTTTATGGTGTCTATCAGCCACACGTATTTGTTGTAAATATCTCTTGGCATGGTGAAAAGTTATTTCTCTGCCCCAAAGGTAGGGAAAAATAATTGTACACCATAGTTAAATATTAATTATCACTGTGAATAAAATGTAATTCACCGGCAAATACTTTGTATATTCGCAAAAACGGTGTACCTTTGCAGCATAAACCATGGGGTATTAGCTCATCTGGTAGAGCGCAACACTGGCAGTGTTGAGGTAAGCGGTTCGAGTCCGCTATACTCCACATCCTTCAAGCAACGACATCGTCGTTGCTTTTTTTGTGCCCACTACTCCCCATGCCGCTGCGCGGCCACACATACCACTCAACCTCGTAGAGGTTGCACGTCGTCATCCGGCTGCGTGTCGTCCGGTTGCGAGGGTGCGCACACGGAAGCCGGTCCAAATCATCAGCAGCGACATCATTGGCGAGAGGATGTTGAACAGGCAGTAAGGCAGATATGTGAGTGTGGGCACTCCGAGCACCGTTGAATGTGTGACTCCGCACGAGTTCCAGGGTATAAGCACAGATGTTACCGACACCGAGTCCTCAATAGTGCGGCTGAGCAGTCGCGGCTCAAGCGAAAAGCGCTCGTAGACGTCGCGGTACATATTAGCGCAGATGATAATCGACAGATATTGGTCGGCGGTGCAGCAGTTCATCAGCAGGCCGCTGCCAACAGTAGCACCCACCACCGAGCGGCGATGTGTGAGTTTGTGTGTGAAAGCCTCGGCTATTGTGCGCAACATGCCTGTGCCGAGCAGAGCACCGCCGAAAATCATGGCGCACAGCACAAGTTCTATAGTGTTCACCATGCCCATTATTCCTGACGTTGACACAAGGTCATTGAGGCGTGCACATTCAGTGGTGAATGTGGTGTCAGTCCACATTGCGTGCAGCACATCAAGGTCGGCAACAATCTGGGGTTGCAGCACGAACATAGCAATAAATCCGGCAACCGCGCTCACTGCAAGCGTGATGAGTGTGTTCACGCGCATAGCGATGAATATTGCTGTTATCACGGGCACCACGAGCACCCAGTTTGATATGTTGAATGTGCTGTGTAGCGCATTTACCAGCTCTGAGTCGGTGACATTTGAGGCACTCGCCCCGCTAACAAATCCGTCGATGGTGAACACAATCAGCGTCAGCGTCATTGCCGGCACTGTTGTTATCATCAGGTAGCGGATATGGTCAAAAAGGTCAACGCTGCAGCTGCTCGAGGCTATGACCGTGGTGTCGCTGAGCGGTGAAATCTTGTCACCGAAATATGCACCCGAGATTATAGCTCCGGCTATCCACCCTTCGCTGTAGCCCATCACCGAGCCTATGCCCATCAGCGCAACACCTATGGTGGCGATTGTGGTCCATGAGCTGCCGGTGAGCACCGACACAAAGGCACAGATTGCACAAGTCAGTGCAAGAAAAAATTGTGGATTGAGCAGACGCAGACCGTAGTCAATAAAAGTGGGCACAACTCCGCTGAGCATCCATGTTGTGGACACCAGCGCAATGAGTATGAGCAGGGGCACACATGGCAAAATCTGAGTGGCGCTGCGCTTGAAGCCATCTTTCAGGCGGTCTTTGTCTATGCAATGTGTGGCGGCGGCGAGCGCAATAGCGAGCACACCGCTTGATAGCAACACCAGCGGGCTATATTCGCTAACTGCGTCTGTACCTTTAAATATTATCAAACCTATAAGCCATGTGAGCAACGTTATCACAGGCACAACAGACACTGCAAGCGACGGCATTTTTGTCGCCTTGCAGGCTTTATCTTTTTCGAGCATTTACAATCTTTTTTACCTATATTGGTTGCAAAGATACAAAAAAATTGCGTAATCACCTAACAATCAAAGCTACGGGAGCGTGATGGTGAATGTGGTGAGCGAGTTGACGGTGGCGAGTGAAAAGTCGGCATTATGCTTGCGCAGTATGTCGGCAATGAGCATTAGCCCCAAGCCGCGGTCGTGGTGCTTTGTCGAGAAGAAGGGCGTGAATAGTTTCGGCGCATTTTCGGCAGATATGCCCGGGCCGTTGTCGGTGACGCTGAGTGTGTGTGGCGCAGTGGCGATGACTATCTCTCCGGGGCGAGTGCCAATGCTGTCTACGGCATTTTTGACGATGTTGACGAGCACGCGTTCAAATAGCATTGAGTCGATATCGGCATATATCGGTTGGCTGTGCAGCTTGGCACTGATGTTGATGTTTGTGGGGGCCAAGTGCTGCAATCCCGGCAGCGACTCGTTGACCAATGCATTTAGGTCGGTGCGCACAAGTTGTGGTTGTGGCAGTTTCACCACATCGGCATAACCTTTCACAAACTGTCCGAGTTTGTTGCAGCTGTTCACCGAACTTTGTATGGTTGTGGTGATAAAAGCATCGTCGGCGTGCATATCTTCAAGTGTTTGCAGCACTGATGTCACGCTGCCAAGTGTGTTGTTGACCTCGTGGCCCATGGTGCGCACTATTTTATTGAATATGGCTGTTTCGGCCTTGAGTATTTCGTCGGTAAGGCGCTCTACCAGGTAAAACGGGCGTTTAAATCCGCGTTCCATGAAGTAGCTGCGCGTGCAGCGCAATATTTGTGATTGTCCGGCCCGTAGCACTCGCGACTCACCGTCGGCAAGTGTGCACAGCATTGTGCGCAGCTCGCTGCTGCTCATGGCTTCGAAGGCCGGATTTGTTTCTATAATTTCAGCGTCGAAGTTGCAGATAGCTATACCCATAGGCGAGGCTTGTATCACTTTTTGCAGAAAGTCGTTTTGCTCCAGATTTTTCAGCCGTTCAGCCTTCATTGTGCCCATAAGGTCGTTAAACAGATGCACCACTTTGTCGGCATCGGCTTGCCCCACCTCGCGCAGTCGGCTGGAGAAATCTTGCTCGCGCAGCAGATATATGCCGTTTTGCACCGTGTGCAGCGGCTTGGATACGGCATTGTAGGCCAAAACAAAAGTTACAATCACAGCAATTGCAGCCACAACAATCCACCACCATTGTGCTCCGATGGCCACGGTGGCAACCAACGCTATGACGGCGACAATTTGCAGTGTGAAGTATATGGCGTATTTCATTGTTGTATTCCGTATTTTTCCATGCGACGGTACAGCGCTTGGCGGGTGATGCCCAAGGCTGTAGCCACTTGTGTGAGGTTGCCGTTGCTTTGGCGCATAGCTTCGAGTATGGCCTCGCGCTCGGTCTCGTCGAGGGTTTTCACTTTTCGAGGCTTAGAGCTATCGAGGGTTTTGCGTATTTTGGCCATGAAGTCGCGATTGTTCCATGGTTTGGTGACGAAGTCAACGGCGCCGTAGTTCATGCCTTGCACGGCCAAAGGGATTGTGCCCCAGGCAGATATGAGTATCACCGGCACTTCCGGCATTAGTATTTTTATTTTGCGTAGAATTGCTATGCCTTGTTCGCCGGTAGTGGTGAGCGTGAGGTTCATGTCAAGAATTACGAGTTGCACGTTTCCGGAGCGCACGGCAGCTATGCAGTCAGCCTCGTTCGAGACTGCCTCAAAGTCGAATTTTGCCTGACGCAACATCAGTCCAATCGACTGCCTGATAGCAATATCATCGTCAACTATAAGTATCATTTCTCTAGTTTGCAGCGCTAAATTACACAAAAATTTCCATTCAGCAAAAAGTCAGATTTTTAGAGGTTGACGAGGCGGGCAATGTCAGCGTTGATGTTGTCGTGATTTAGCCAATCGTAGAGGGTGAGAGAGCGTAGCTGATACCAGTAATTCCAATATTTATATAGTTCGTTGACATATTCGCGACGGCTTTCGTCTTTGGTCACTTGCGAGTCGTTCAAGTCAAGTGTAGAAATTTTGCCGATGAGATATGTTTCAACATTCGTGGCATAGCGTTTTTGCGCTATTTCATCAGAGCGCACGGCAATGTCGAGTTGCTGCTGCTGGTTGGTAAATCGTTCAACAAGCAAAAATATTTCTTGGTTAAAGTCCATTTTTTCGCGGCGCAGAGTGCTCTCTGTGACGCGGCGATTGCTCTCTGCCACTTTCACCTTACCGCGGCGTTTGCCCCAATCAAGCAGCGGTATCGAAAAACCTATTTGCGCTATTTCGTTTGCTTTGAGTCGGTTGTATGCAGAGCTAAATTGAGTGTCGGTGCCGGTGTAGCCGATTTGTGCGAAAAGGTTTATTTCGCGCATATTACCTTTAGCTTTAGCCACTTGATAGTCAGCCTCAAGCTGGCGGCGCATCATGTTTTTAGCAAATTTATTGTTGGCGAGTGCCTTTTCTAGGGCATCGGCATAGTTTATTTCTACCCCGGGCACGGCATCCGGAATTTGCGGCACAATTTCAACATCTTCATCCAAGTCAAGGAATGTGCGCAGCTGAAACATGCTGGCCTTTAGCGTGCTGGTGTAGTCGGTGAGTGAAGAGCGTGCTGACAGCACATTCAGCTCCATTTGCAGCAAATCGTTTTCGCTGATTTGTCCCATCTTGCGCTTTTCGATGGCCACGGCATAAAGTTTCTCGGCATTGTCGAGATTTTGTTGAGCTATGTCAACATTTTCGCGGCTCATGATTAGCGTGAAAAAATATTCAACAGTGAGACGGGCCACATCTTCGGTGGCGCTCAGAAATTTAGCCTTTGCCTCGGCATATTTCACCGGCTCAATCTTGGCATCCCACTTCATGGTGTTCACGCCAAAAATCGGTTGGTTGAGGGTTATGGCAATGGGTATTGACATGAAACGGTTTGACGAGCCGCCATCAAACTGCCGCAAGAAATCGAGCGACGAGTTGAGCGAGATTGTACCTCCGGTGAGGCGCACATTTTGCGTCACTGACAATTGTCCTTGCGCTTCAAGTGTTTTTGAACGCACAAAACTATACTCGCCGTTCTCGTTCATGTACGACGTGTATTGGTTGACGTATGACGGTGCGGTGGCATTGAAAGTTACCTCCGGAAGTTGGTCGGCACGAAACGTGCGCCATTCCCAATAGGCGGTGCGCAGCTCATCGAGGGCCTCAGCAGCATCAACACTGCGCACCCTGGCCATGTCTATCGCCTCATCAAGTGTGAGCGTAACCTCACGTGCCGCCAATGCAGACGGCACGAGGGCTAGCCCGGTTAATATCAAATATTTACTAATATTGTGAAGCATCATTGATCTTTTAAAGCATTGGCAGGTTCAACCTTCATAGCTTTGCGTGCGGGGAACCATATCCCGGCAACAATCATTGCTGCAAGCACGGCCAGCGTAGCAAAATATGCTATGTAGTTTGGCAGCTGCGGTAAAGCGCCAAAGCCGAAGTTTACGATATCTAAGTTGATGATGTAGAAATATATCGGAGTGAAGATTATTGCCGATATGAGTAGCATTAGCAAACCTTCGCTGATGAGTCGGCTGAAAATTTGCTGACGTGTGGCTCCGTTGACTTTGCGCAAGGCTATCTCAGGCACGCGTTGCTGAGTGCGGAACCAAAACGAGCCAAGAAAGCCGAGGAATACGGCCACGAGCAAGAACACAGCGCATATCACTATGTTGCGCTCAAAATTTTCTATATCGCGTTGGCAGTTTTCGCGCATATCGTCAACCGAGGTGAAGTTTGTGACGTATATGTCGCCTTGAGCCAGGTCTTTAGGCTTGAGCGACTCAATGAACTTGCGTCCCATGCCGGGCTTCACGCGCACCACAATCTCGCTGGGAAGGTAGCCCATTCGGCTTATCGGACACAATATGCAGCCGCTTATCGTGCCTTCGTAGTCGTCACGGTTTATGGCATAACATACGTTGCTGACATAGGCGGTTTTTGTTGAGTCGTCATTGACTATGCATTGTTTGCCTTTTAAATCGTATGGGTTGCATTTATAATCATCGTCATCATTGCCCGGAGCTATGATATAGTCGCCTTTCTCAATTGATGCTGCAAGTTGCTCGGTGGTCTCACCTTTTGGCCCGGTGAGGCGTATGAGTCGTACCAGCTCGGGAGAAACCATGCGTAAATTTCCAAAATAAATCAGCGTGTCGCCTTCGCTGATTGACAACAGTCTGTTGCCGTTGAAGTTGTGATTGTATGGCATTGAGCCTAAGCCTACGGCAACCATGTCGACATACCGGTTTTCGCGCAGCCTGCGCAAAATCACATCCATGTCGTCGAAATATTGTTGTTGGTCGTCATATTTCACAAAACCGTCGGCATCGGCCGAAAGCACATTGTTTCGGCCAACATACACGTCAGTGAGGTCATAGCCAACCGGTAGGCTGTGTCGGTATAAAAGTTGTGATAAAATCATTGCGATGATAGCCACAATAAGCCCAACAATAGTTAGTTCAACTATCATCCATACGTTTGAGCGCCACTCTGTGCGCATTTGTGTGAAAAGTCTGCGTTTCATTGTTGTATTGCGTTAGTTGTGGTTAGATTTTATGGCGTCTACCGGATTTAGGCGTGAGGCATGCCATGCGGGTATGGCGGCGCTGATGAGGTTTAGCACCAAGCAAGCTACGAAGGTTGCTATCAATGTTTGCCAATTTAGTATCATGCTCAAGGCCGGTGTGGCTGAGCCTCCATCTATTTCAAAAATGCCGTCATAGAATAGTGCAAACAAAATTGCCACTATCAAGCCAATCAAGCCGCCAACAAGTGTGACTATCATGTTTTCAACCACGATGTCGCTAACAATGCGAGCGCGTGTGCATCCGTATGCACGGCGCACACCGATTTCGCTCACGCGACGTGTCATGCGGCTATGCAACATGCTGCTGAGGTTTATTGCCGGCACCAAGAGCAAAATAACATATATGCACCAACGTATTTTAGCATCGGTTGATGCATCAGGCGTAACATTACTGCCACCAATGCCCGACGCTATAGTTGCTTGGTCGTAGGGCGCTTCGTGATAAACGGTTTTGTAATTTTGCGAGGACAACTCGGTGTCGTATTCGGCATAGCGTTTCTTCACTTGGTCGCGCACATGCTCAAAGTCAACACCCTCTTTCACCAATAGGGCAGCAGTGACTTCTCCCCATGTTTCGTCCTCATTATTGTGGGCGGAATTGCTGAACGGGAATGGAACGAACACTTCACCGCATCCCATAGTTGCCAGTAGTGACGAGTCCTTGACTATGCCGACCACGGTGTATGTTTTGTGGTCGCATGAAAATTTTTGGCCTATGACGTCAATGCTGTTAAACAGGCGGCCGGCAACCGACTCGCTCAGCACTGCCACGCGAGTCTCGGCATCTGCTTCTTCTTTTGAGAAAAAACGTCCGGCAATCAGCTGATGGTCATATATTTTCCAAAAAGCGGCATCGCTGAGGCGCACTTTTGCAGAAAATATTTCGTCGGTGGTGCCCTTTACGTCATAGTTTTTGAGTGCATCGCAAAAATATGAAGTTTGCTCCACACCGTCAAGGTCGGCATAAAGTTTGCGAGCGAGGCCGAGCGATATGCTGCTCGATGCATCTTGGGTGTTGCCATTTATGCCATGTAGGTGGATGTATTTGCCGTAGAGCATGCGGTCGCGGTGAGTTTCGGGCGCCATATTTATTGTGCTCACATTTTGCATCATCACCACAATGAGTATGAGGAAGATTGACAATGCCGTGCCAAGCACCGTCACCCATGCAATCACCGGTTGGTGACGCATATCGTAAATTATCTGTATTATTTTGGTTTTCATGTGGCTGTGTGTTTATGATATGATACGTCCGTCAAAGAAGCGCACAATGCGGTCGGTGTCGCCGGCTTGTGCCTCGTTGTGCGTAACCATCACTATTGTTGTGCCGTCCTCTTTGTTCAGACGGTGCAAAAGTTCCATAACTTCGGCGCCCATCTTTGAGTCGAGGTTACCGGTTGGCTCGTCGGCAAGAATTATTTGCGGAGTGCCCACCATGGCGCGGGCTATGGCTACGCGTTGGCATTGTCCGCCCGACAGTTGTGTGGGCAAGTGTTTTATGCGGTGGCTCATGCCCAATCGTTCGAGCACTTGCTCCACTTTTTCGCGGCGTTGTGAGGCTGACAGTCCGCTGCGGTATATCAGCGGCAACTCCACGTTTGCAGCCACGCTCAGCGAGGGTATGAGGTGGAAACTCTGAAACACAAAACCAATGTTTGCGTTGCGGAAGTGGGCAAGTGTGGTGTCGCTCATGCCGCTGCAATCGGTGCCTAGTATGTTCACTGTGCCTGATGTTGGTTTGTCAAGCAGTCCGATCATGTTGAGTAGCGTTGATTTGCCGCATCCTGACGGCCCCATTACGCTTATAAATTCGCCCTTTTCAACGTCGAGGTTGATATTTTCTAGGGCGCTGGTTTCTATTTCTTTTGTGCGATAAACCTTATTAATCGCATTGAGTGTGATGATAGCCATATCTTTATAGTTTTCAATTGTTTTAAATCAGTGTTTGCCGTGCGGATGCGGGCGCAAAAGTTTGCGCCCCTACAGGCTGCGCCAATCCGTTAGGTTACTCTTTACTCTTTACTTTTTACTTCTTACTCTTTACTTGTTGCTTCTTACTTCATTTTCAGCCTTTTTGCTGACTTGTAGTCGGTCATGTCGCTGATGACTACGCGGTCGCCGGGTTTCAGTCCGCTGAGCACTTCAACCCATTCGCGGTTGCTGTCGCCAAGTTTCACCTCGCGGCGCACAAGTTGGTTGTCGCCGTCGAGCACAAACATAGCGTATTGGTTAGGTCCTTTGAAATATGGGCCGTTGGGCACAAGCGTAACCTTGTCTTTGTATCCGTATAACACTTGCAATTCAAGTGACAATCCGGGACGAAGGTGCTCGTTGCGCGGGTCGGCAAGTGCAACGTTAAAGCTTATTTGGTTTTGCGTTGATTGTGGCGCTATGTTTGTGACAGTGCCTTCGAGCACAGTCTTGCCGATGTTAATCATCACTTTTGCGCCGATGGCAATGCGGTCGCGCGAGCCGTCGGGCAATTGTCCCTCAATTTTAAATTGGCTGAGATCAGACACCACGGCAACCTTTTGTCCCGGGCTCACGCGGCTGCCTATTTCATTTGAAATGTAGGTGAGTGTGCCGCTGTGTGGTGCCGGAATTTTGCCATCGGCAAGCGTGCGGCGCATCATCTCCAGGTCTTTGTCGTATACGCTCAACTCCAGCGCGCGCGATTGCTCGGTGGCACGTTGTATTTTTTTGTCGTTAGCATATTTTTCGCGTAATTGTTGCAGCTCCAGGCGTCCTGTGGCCAGTGACGTTTCAGCTTGGCGCACGCGGTCGCCGGTGCCTGAGCCCAGGCTGTCAAGTCGGCGTTCGTTAGTGAGCTCTACGGCCAGTCGCTGCACCTCCATCTCTTTCACCTTGATTTGCATAGCCAGTTGACTGAGCGCAGTTGCTGTGTTGAGATTTTCGCGAGTGATGTCGTTTTGTTTTATGCTTCGTTCGTCAAGCTTTTTTGAGTAGTCGGTTTGTGCTGATTGTAGGTCAAGCTCAAGTAGAGGCATACCTTCTTTCACGCTGTCTCCGGCTTGCGCATAAACGGCAACAATGCGGCTGTCAACAGGCGAATTGATAATTTCCTCGTATGCAGGCACCACTTTTCCCGATGCCGACACTGACGTGTCTAACGGGCCTTCGGTGACGTCGCCGAACGTGAGGTCGCGCTCGAGCACACTTTTTTGCAAGTTTAGCAGTAAAATCACAATTGCAACAACGGCAACACCGATGCCGATACCCCATTTTGAGTATTTTCGCAGCGCCTCAGTGCGCAGTGTTTTTTTATCGATTTGTTTATCCATATTTTGTCGCTTTTTCTGCAACAAAATAACTCAAAAAAACGCGCCGTGTCAAACGCTATTGACAATCAGTGTATTACGCGCTCGCGATTGTCCGAAAACGGACATGCCCTTGCATTAATCCCTCCAATTATAATATTCTAAACATACGTCTTGTGCGAGACGTCATATCTCGATTTGTTTGGAAACTAAAGTCGTTTTTGAGGTAAAATTTCAGTGTTTTGTCTGTCTTAATTGCGTCAACAGTTATGAATTGGCATCCGGCGATGCGATATTTTGAAAAAGTGTCAGCTACAAGGTCTATTATAATAGAACCTATACCGAGACGTTGATACTCTTCAATTGTACCTAGATGACCTATGTTAATTGCCGGATATGATGTTTGTCGATTAAGAAAATCAGCAATGTCATCGTCAGCATCAAATCTAAGGTCATCAATGAAATCTTCTTTTTCTGTTTGGCTACCGATCATCAGTGCATCATTCATGAGCGTAAAAGCAGCCACAATTTTGTCTGAATCAATATATGCGCAGTAGGCAGATAGATAGTGGCGTTCAACACATTCTTTTACTTCATTGTGAAAGAACAGATCTAATTCTTCAACGCCACAAGAAAACGCAGACAAATTTTCATAGTCTGCGTCAGTCATTAAGCGTATTTTAATTCGCGATTTAATATCCGAGAAGCGGGTTTTTTCCACCACAATTTGCAATTATTTGATTAGCGTTTGCTTCTGTTTTGGCCTTGCGTTCTTCAATACAATGCCGCTCTTCGGCACTATAATTTCCCCGGAGATGTTTCTCTAGTTTGTGGCGAAAACGAGCTATATCTTCTCGATTCATGGGCGGGTTTGGAATTGAACGTATCATAGCTTTAACATTAGTTTGAACTAAAATTATTCTTTTATATGGCGCAAATATAGTGCTTTATATTCACATTTCCAAATGTTTAAACTGTAATATTAAATTTTTAGGTGCTACGAATTTATTTGCATTAATTGGGTGAGAATGTTTGTTGGCGAGGAAGTTTTTTGTAAATTCGCGAATAAATTTAGCGAATATGGCAAAAGAGACAAAAACAAATGCGGCGCGATTGCTTGAACGCGCAAAAATTCCCTTTGAGTTGGTGCCCTATCCCGTTGATGAGGAGCATCTTGAGGCTCAACATATTGCTGACTGCTTGGGCGAGGACATAAATCGTGTGTTCAAAACCATTGTGTTGCACGGCGACCGCAAGGGTTATTTTGTGTGCGTGGTGCCCGGTAATGCCGAAATTGATTTGAAGAAAGCGGCAAAAGCTATCGGCGACAAAAAGGTTGACCTTATACACGTGAAAGAGTTGTTGCCGCTCACCGGATACATTCGCGGCGGATGCTCACCCGTGGGCATGAAAAAGCCGTTCCCCACATTCTTTCACACCACAGCGCTAAATTTTGACACCATTTATGTGAGTGCCGGCATGCGCGGTTTGCAGTTCAGCGTAAACCCGCAAAAACTTATTGACTATGTGCGCGCACAAGTGGTTGATATTATTAAAGATAACGAAACTGAAGACGAATAAAATTTAATTGCCATGAATACGTTTGGTAAGATTTACACCCTCACATCGTTTGGCGAAAGCCATGGTGCCGCGCTCGGCGGTGTGATTGACGGTATGCCCGCCGGCATAGCCATAGATTTAGATAAAGTACAACATGAACTTGACCGCCGCCGTCCCGGGCAAAATGCGCTCGTCACCCCGCGTAACGAGGCTGACCGTGTGCAACTGCTGTCAGGAGTGTTTGAGGGCGTGACAACAGGCACACCAATAGGCTTTGTTGTGGAAAACACCAATCAGCACTCGTCAGACTACGAGAATATGCGCCACCTTTATCGCCCCAGCCACGGCGATTTCACATACCAAGCAAAATACGGTGTGCGTGACCATCGCGGCGGCGGACGCACAAGCGCTCGCGAAACTCTTGCCCGCGTGGTTGCCGGAGCTCTTGCCAAGCAGGCCCTCGAAAGTGTGGGCATCACCATCAGCGCTTATGCCTCGGCTATTGGCAATGTCAGGCGCGACACTCCGGGTGAGCTTACACCGGAAATGATTGACCTCATTTCGCGAGTGAAAGCCGAAGGCAACTCGGTTGGCGGCGTTATCACTTGCACCGTGAAAGGTTGCCCGGCAGGGCTGGGTGAACCGGTGTTCGACAAACTCAGCGCACGTCTTGCCTCGGCAATGATGAGCATAAACGCAGCCAAAGGCTTTGAAATAGGCATGGGCTTTGACGGCGCCGCTCACCTGGGCA
>CAYSLD010000030.1:0-17306 GCA_964431795.1 uncultured Bacteroides sp. | reverse complement strand
TTGAGCAAACGAGTAGAGTGGTTGCCAATCCAGCATTGGAACAAGTCGGTGTAATATTTTGAGTTGTTATAAGCGTCGCGGAAGATGCTGTTGAAGAATAAGCTCATGTCAAAACCTTTCCAAGAAGCGCCGAGATTTAAGCCGAGTTGAGCTTTTGGCAGGTCAACACCGAGCCAAGTGCGGTCGTTGCTGTTAATTTTGCCATCGCCGTTTGTGTCGACGTATTTTATGCGTCCAACGCCGGGATTACCAAATTCGACTTGATATTTAGAGCAATATTCGTCAACTTCAGCTTGAGAGTGGAAAATGCCATCAGTTTCATAGCCGAACCAAGAGCCGTAAGGTTGTCCAACAAGCGATTTATCAATGCCGTTACCACCGCCGTAGGTGTAGTAAATATCTTCGAGCAAAGAAGTTACGCGGTTTTTGGTTGCAGTGACGTTAAATCCGATTTCGTAATTAAAGTCATTGATTTTGCTGCGCCAATTAACAGCCATTTCAAAACCTTTGTTAGTCATAGAGCCACCGTTGTACCAGCAATAACCGCCTTCGCCGATGACAGCGATGTAAGGTTTCTCAACGAGCATATCGTTGGTTTTTTTGTAGAAATAGTCGAGCGATACACTCAAACGATTATTCAAGAATGAAGCGTCGATACCGACGTTAGTTTGGTAGGTGCGTTCCCATTTGAGGTCGGGGTTTGTAGAGCGAGTTTTGTATGCACCGGCAGCGAGCGTAGTGCCATCGCCATTCATATTATATGAAGCGCCGTTGAGCGATACCAAATATTTTGTGTAGAAAGCCTCGTTGTCAATGATATCGTTACCGTTGATACCCCACGAACCGCGAAGTTTCAAATCGTTAAGCCATGAGTGAGTGCTCTCCATGAAACTTTCTTGGCTGATGCGCCAACCGGCAGAGATTGAGGGGAAATAGTCAGAATTGTTTTCAGAGCTCAAGCGTGATGATGAGTCGCGGCGAAGAGTGAATGATAAGAGGTAGCGGCTGTCGTAGCTGTAATTAATTTTGGCGAAAGCCGAAGCCATAGAGTAGTTGCTGGCACTTGAGCTTGTGAGTTGTCCGGCGGTTACGCTTGACAGATACCAGTAGTTTTCATCTTCGATAGCAAGGTTTGTGCCGTATCCGCTGAGAGCTTCAGAATGGTTTTTCTTGGCCTCGTATCCGAGCAAGAACATGAAAGAGTTTTTATTGATATCAAGGTTGTATTGAGCGGTATTTGTCCACACCCAGTCAACATTTTTGGCAGTAGATTGCGAAAGCTTGTTCACATCGTCGCGCATCCACTTGGGTTCGAAAGTTTTGTTCGCTTCGTTGTAGAAGTTGACACCGAAATTGGTTTTGATTATCAGGTTTTTAATCGGCTCAATTGATAGATATGCGTTACCGAATATGCGCCAATACTCATGTTTGTTTTTTGAGTTATTGTTGATCAAGCGCAAAAGGTTTGGAGTATCGCCGAGCACGTCGGAAATTGCATCGTTGTAGTCGCCGTTTGTATCGTAAGCAACCTTAGCGGGGTGTTGTTTGATGGCACTCTCTTCAACGCCGTCGGGAGCATAGTGAGCTTTCCACCAGTTCACGGCCAAATTGCCACCGGCTTTCAAGCGATTGTTGAGGTAACCGTAGTCAGAGCTAAGGCGAGTGTTCACACGTTGGAAGTTAGTACCTTTGACGATACCATCGTGGTCGAGCCAGCTCAATGAAAGCGAAGTAGAACCGTTTTCAGAACCTTTAGCGAGACCGATGCTGTATGTTTGCATCAATGCAGTGCGGTGAATTTCGTCTTCCCAGTTAGTGTTACCGGCAAGCACTTGTGCGCCATTGATGTTAGTGTAGTTTTGCAATTGCGGAGTAGAGCCATTGCCATATATCGCGCTGTTAGGAGTTGCGCCGTTGTTAGCATATTTATAGGCTGCCCAATAAACCTCGCCCCACTGATTAGCATTGAGCAAGTCGATGCCGCTTTGATATGTTTGAGCAGTGAGAGTAGCATCGAAAGTTATATGTGTTTCACCTTTATTTGCGCGTTTGGTTGTAATGATTACAACACCATTTGCAGCTTGAGCACCATAGATAGCGGCAGATGAGGCATCTTTGAGCACTTGTATTGACTCAATATCATTGCTATTTAATATGGTAGCAATATTTTCACGAGTCATCACACCGTCAATAACATAAAGCGGGCTGTTTGCATCGCTGCGGAAAGAAGAAGCACCGCGGATTGAAACTCCGGTTGATGTACCACCGGGAGTACCATCGGTTGTGATATTCATGCCGGCAACACGACCTTGCAAAGCTTGCAGCACATTGCCGGTAGGAGTGTCGGCCACATCTTTCATTTTAACTACCGAAACCGACCCGGTGAGGTCTGATTTCTTTTCAGCCGAGTAACCGACCACAACCACCTCGTCGAGCACGGCTGTGTTTTCGGCCAATTCGATGGTCATCTCGGGAGCGACCGTCCCTACATAATCATTATATCCCACGTAAGAGATTTTGATTTGGGCTCCTTTTTGAGCTTTGAGTGTGAAGGTGCCGTCAATGTCGGTCACCACCGAGAAGTTAGTTTGGGGCAGTGTTACAGAAGCACCGATAAGCGGTTCTCCGTCACTTTTCGAGACCACGGTGCCATGCACGGTGAGGTCTTGGGCGTAAGTTGTCAAAACTGCGAAGAAAAGCAGGATTGAACTGATTAAGGATTTAGTCATGATATGTTTTGGTTAAAAATTTTGTTGGCGAGTTAAAAAGTTCACGACGCAAAATTACAACGCTCCACATATCGTGCATATAACGCATGTTACACATGTTGCAACAAATGTTACATAGCAACAAAAGTGCCACTAATTGCAACATTTCTTGCATCCGCCCCACCCCAAGCAGTCATGATGGCGCTAAAAAAATTTCCGGGGGAAGTTGGCTATGCAACATCTCCCGGAAATCATTGTCAAGAGAAAAGTAATTTATGACTTTACTAACTAACTTTATGCTCTTTAATGACGCCGACGCAGCATGCTCCTATAACCAGGAATATGCCGGCGATAAAAAGCATATTTACTTCGGGTGGCACCGCGCCTTCACTTGTGAAAGCGGAGAGTATGAGGCCGCCAAGCAATGCTGCTACAATCTGAGGCACGCAGATGGTGCCGTTGAATAGGCCGAGGTAGGTGCCCATGTGACCGCCGGTGAGTGCATTTGTGAGCAATGTGAATGGCAATGCCAGCATTGCAGCCCAAGCGCAGCCAATCAACAAGAACGAGACGAACAGCAAATATTGGTCGTGTATGAAAGCGATGCTCATAAAGCCAATGCCGCCCAATACGAGACTAACCGCATAAGCCATTTTGCGGCTGCGGAACATGGGGAGGACAACGGCCCAAATGACACTGCCAACGGCTTGCACGGCAAATAGTATGCCCACCCAGTCTGCAGCATTTTGATACTGTTGAGAGTGAGTGTTGAGCAATACAGTAGCCACACCATCAACCATAGTTGTTTCAGTGGGTGTGCCAAACACGTTGTATGCGATTGTGCCGTTGGTGTAAGTCCACATGAACATAAATGCGGCCCAGCAGAAGAACTGCACTAAACCGACTGTCCAAAAGACTTTCGGGGCGCGTATCAGCAGTTTCAGCATACCGGGATTGTCGTGTTCGTCAGCCTTGCTGATGCCGTGATATTCGGCATACTCTTGCGGCGGATATTCCTTGACCTTTACAGTGGTGTAAATCACGCACAATATGAGGATGAGAGCTCCGATATAGAAAGAGTAGATTACAGAGTCGGGGATTACGCCCTTGGGGGCCACGTTGCTGATGCCGATTGCGGCAAAGATGAATGGGAACAGATAACCGGCCAAGCTACCGGCATTGCAGAGGAAACTCTGAATGGAATAGGCCAAACCTTTTTGCTTCTCGTTCACCATATCGCCCACCATCATTTTGAACGGTTGCATTGCCACGTTGATGCTTGTGTCGAGAAACATCAAAGCGAACAGGCCAAACACCATTGCCGTGGACACGCTCATGCCAAAGCTTCCGGCATTGGGCAGCAAACACATCACCAATACGGCCACGAGTGCGCCGACGAATAAATAAGGGATGCGTCGGCCGAAACGAGTCCAAGTGCGGTCGCTCAGCGAACCGATGATTGGCTGGATGATAATTCCGGCCAATGGAGGGAGTATCCAGAAGTAGCTCAAGTTGTGGGGGTCGGCACCCAGCGTGGAGAATATGCGGCTGATGTTAGCACTCTGCAGCGCATAGGCTATCTGCACGCCGAAAAAGCCGAAACTGATGTTCCACAGTTTGCCAAAACTTTGATCAGGAATAGTCTTCATAGTGACTTTCTGTTAATGAATTTATTTGAGAAGGAACACAACCGAGCCGTATGCGCTGAGGCGATACTGAGAGTCTTTTTGTTCGACAGTGCCGTTAATACCCACAGCTTTGTCAATGTTATCTTTGAGGGTAACAGTGGCCGAAGTGGCGCCAAAGTTGTGTACTACCAGCATTTTTTGGCTATCTTTGGTCATATACCAAGCGGCGATAGACTTGTCGGTTGTATTGCTGTCATTGTAGGTGCTGTGAGCACTCATAGTGCCTTGAGCAAGGGCCGGATAAGTGTGACGCAATTGAATAAATTGCTTGTACACATTTAACAGTGAATTGTCATCGCCAAGTTGAGCAGTGACCGATTTGATGGCGGTTGAGACGCCTTTGTCTATTTTGTCGGTATAAGCAGTGACGGTGTTATCGCCCCACAGCATTGGTCCGCGCACATATTCGTCACCTTTTGTTTGATTGCCGTATAGACCAAGTTCCTCGCCATAATATATGTAAGGAGAGCCTCCGGCCGTGAGCAGCACGCAAGCGGCGAGTTTTTCTTTGTCGGTGCTTTTGCCGAGAGTGGTGCCGGTGCGCTCTTCATCGTGGTTGCTCAGTTTTGTGGGCTCGATGTATGATGCGCGATATTTGGCATACTCGGTTTGATAGCTCATGATGTTTGCGGCAAAGTAGCATCCGGTTTGGTTGTTGATTGCCCAACTGAGTCGATACCAGAATGAGAATTCGAACAAAGCGGGAAGACCGGCATAATAAGGAGCTACCTTTCCGTACTCGTCAAGGACTTCGCCCACCATGTAGATGTCGTCGGTTTTACCTTTTGACTTGTAGTAGGCGTTCATATCGGTATAGAACCGATTTAAGAACTGAGGGTTATCGGATGCAGTAGAGTTGTGGTAGATGTGTTTTACGGCATCGAGGCGGAAACCGTCAACGCCGCGGTCCACCCACCCTTTTGCTGCGCTCAGCATAGCTTTGTAGGTAGCATTTGTGCTCCATTCGCCAACTTTGCCATAGTCAAGGTCGGGCATCGACGAACTAAATGCGCAATGGTAGTACCACAACGACATTGAAGAGAACAGTATGTTTGCGGCAGTTTTATTGTCGAGGGTGAAGGCTTTGCCAAGCTCTAGTTTTGTGTTTGCAGACGGAGCGCCGTATTTTGTGCCGTTGTCCCAAGTTGTATTTGAAGTGCGAATCAAGAAGCCCCAATCGGTATCAATATCGGTTGTGAGCTCATACTTGCCGTTGCCTAAGTCTTTGAAACGTTTGCACTGCGAGTCGCCGTACCAAATATAGCGGTCATTGCTACCGGCAGTTTTATTTTCGTCTTCAGCCGTAGTTGCTTCGGTGACAGTAACGGTTGGGGCGCTGCCTGACCAATCAAGTTCAAACTTATACACGCCCTTGATGTTGCTTGCGGAAGTGGTTGTGGTGTTCCACTCACCGGCTGCATATCCGTTTTTGTCACTCGCGAACATTGCGAGATTGCCGGCTTTCACATCGGCAGCTGGGTCTTGCGAGAAAGTGTAGTAGCTACGATACTCGCTGCTTGATGAGGATTTGGCAGAGGTGAACCATGGATGTTGGTCGCTGGTATGGTTCATCACATAATCCAAATAGATTTTTATGCCGCGGCTGTGAGCCTCAGTAATCAAGCGTGAGAAGTCAGCCTCAGTGCCCAACTTACTATTTATGGTAGTGTAGTCAGTCACATCATAGCCGTGATACGACGATGAAGGATTTATTGGCGAGAGCCACAAGGCAGTGACGCCCAATGATTGCAAGTAGTCGAGTTTTGAGGTTACACCATTAATGTCGCCATAGCCGTCGCCATCGCTGTCTGCAAAAGAGTAGACAAGCAATTGATACGTAACGTCGGCGCGACGAGTATTGTCCCACGTGTCAGGGCTTGCAGTTAGTGCAGTCCAAGTGGAAGTTGGAGTGTCGGGAGTCTCCGGAGTGGTCGGCTTAACGGGGTTAACGGGGTCGTCACCGCCACAAGCTGAAAGAGAGCAAAGTAGCGAAGCTGCCGCAAGGAGACTGAGGAATAGATGCTTTTGCATGTGGTTTGGTTTAAAGAGAGAGCACCCGCTCTCGATAGGTTATACAGGTGCTCTCTCATAGAGAATTAATAACAGACTAACTTAGTTTTTGGTGATTTTCACCGTGCCTAAGCCATTGGCGTTAGGTTTGAGGCTGAAGGTATAGTTACCGGCAGTGATAGACAAGTTGCTACCATTATCGGCAGTTAAGGCATCCTCTGAGCCGCCCCAACTGATATTCCATTCGTGATTTGCGCGGAACTTGTATTCGCCGGCAGTCATATCAAATGTGCCTTCCCAAGCCATTGTGCTTGTGTTGAATGTCAAGTCGTAATCAGTGCCCCATGAAGTGTCGCCATTAACGGCGCTACCGATGAGACTAATTCGAGTGATGGGCACCAATTCAACGGTGAGGTTGGTGGTGTTCACAATAATCTCATAGAAGCCGTCGGCTTGACCCAAGTCAATGTTGCCACCGTTTAGAGCAATAGTTCCGGCAGATGCGCCTTGACCATATTGAGGATCCCAAGAATCGGCCTCTGTTGTTAACTTGAAGCCCCAAGTGCTGGCATTGTCAACAGCATTCACATAGTAGAAACCAACGAAGTTGTCGTTCCACATAGCGAGCGGGCAAACAGTTGCGCCCCAGACATTGGCATCACCTTTATAATACAAGTAATCAGCGTGAGGAGCTACGGTGTAAGTGTAGTTAATAGCATCAATTGTGATGTCGTATTTACCTACGCCGGTGATTGTGGGAGTTTGCACGCCGTCGGCATGCTCAGCATCACCGTTCCAAACGATGAGGCCTTTTGCAGAGTCGTCACCGTTCTCGGCGCAACCCATTTGACCTTCGTTGATAGAGTCCCAATCGCCAGACACGAAGTGGCTGCCTTGGTAGAACTTGAACCAGTTGCTACCATCGCTTTTTGTGTTGACGATGGCGGTGTAAGTGCCGTCGCCGTTGTTGGTCATCCAAACGGGGTTGGTAGCATCCCAGCCATTTTCAACAAAGTCGCCCAACAAGAAGTATCCGTTTTCGTCTACGTCAGGAGTAACTTGAGTGGTGATAGTAGCCGGAGTTGTAGCGCTGAGAGCCACAGCATCGCCGTTTGCGAGGTTAGCGGCATAAGCCAATTCTACGGCCAAATCATAAGTTTTGTGGGCACGTGAGAAGTTTGCGGTTTGGACCAGCGAATTGAGTTCGGCAGCCGAAACCACCACGTTGCCATTGCTAACTTTTGAAGAAACTTCAGTGCCGTTCACAAAAAGTTTGCGCACGGTGAAGCCGGTCACCTCACTGCTGGAAGCAGAGAGAGCTACCAAATTCACATCGTCGTTAGATACCGGCATTGTAATGTTGGCATCAGAGCCGGCAGAAACAGTCACGCCGTAAGCTTCGGCAGCTGCTTCTTGGTCATAACCTTGAGGCGATGCCCAATCATCGTAATCGCCGTTGCAGCCGGCGAGCACGAGGCTCACCAATGCTGCACTGCTATATAATATATGTCTTTTCATGTTTTCTTATAAATTATGAGATTATTTTACTTCACCGGTATTTTTGTTGAAGTCAACATAGAGTTTCTGACCGGCGACACACGATACAGAGTATTCACTACCTAGGTCTGAAGCCCAGTTGCTGGGAATATCGACTGTGCGCCAGTAGAGCTCGCCGTTGTAGATTGTGAACTCAGTTCTCCACCAATCAAGGCTTCCGACCTTGATGAATGCGCGAAGCTCACCGCCGGCTGCGAATGCCGGAGATTCCCAAACACCGCTGGCATCGCTCGGAGCAGTCAAAGCCCAGTTTGGATCAACACCTGCCCAGTTGTCACCTTCAACAGCGCCGATAACGTATGCAGCTGCGGGATAGAAGTGGAAGGTGTATTTCACCTCGTTAGTGCCGAGTTGTGCCTCAACGTGGAGTGTGTACCAACCGCCGTTAGCCACTTGGATGTTGCCGTCAGAAGCAGCCTCGGCAACGCCTGCGTTGGCTTGGTCGTCGATAGCGGCAATAGCGCTGTATCCACGCCAATCGCCTTCTGATTCGCCCCATTTGAATTGAGCACCGTCGGGGAAGTAAACGATTGAGTAGAATTCGCCGGGCATACCGTATACGGGAGCCATCTTCTTCCAATAAGCCCAATGCTCGTCGTCGTTACCGATAGAAGAACCTACGACGTAAACGCTGGTGGGCAATTCGAGTGTGGGAGGAACGTAAGTTGCCAATACGCTGGGCAGAGCGATAACATTTGAGTAAGTTTCGCCCAATTGTGATTGACCGTCGACCACGGCACGCAGACGCACGTATAGAGTGCGAGCTTCGTCGGGATAAGCAACGTCACCGTTTGCCTCGGTGTAGAGGTCGAGCATGGCATTGTTAATTTCCAAAGCATCGACGCTCATGCTGGCAGTTTTGTAGAATGTTTCTAACTCGCGGAAAGAGCTGAAGTCAGATTCGAGAGCCACTTGCACGTAGTAGTCAACAACTACCGGGAAACCGCCGTAGTCAGGTTGCTTGCACGTGAGAGTGAGGCCATCAGAACTTGCCAAGTCGTAGGTGTTGTTAGTTGCATTAGCAGGCACATTAAGCTGAAAGCCTTGGGTGTTGGCCTGGAATGTTGGATTGCTGTCTATATCTGTTTCGCACGAAGTAAGGGCAAATGCGGGCAGAAGCAGAAAAGTGAGAGCACGTCCTATATTTAAAAGTCTATTATTCATAGCAAACTTATTTAATGTTGTAACGATATTAATATCCATCATTCTGTTTCATGTTCTCGTTGTTGTTGATATCATCCAACGGAATGGGATAATATTTGAAGTGGCTATCAACGGCTTGACCTTTTGCAATGCCGCCTTTCCATGCCCACACATAATCTTTGCCGGTGAACATGTTGAAGCGAATGAGGTCAGAGCGACGGCGACCTTCCATATAGAATTCGCGGCTCCATTCGTCGATCAAAGTTTGAGCAGAGAGAGATGTGAGCTCTTCAGCATGAGCGCGTTGGCGCAACACGTTTATGTCTTGGATGGCGGTTTGGTCGCCGGTGCGCCATTTAGCTTCTGCACGAGTCAAATAAGCCTCGGCAAAGCGCAACAATGGGATGTCAACATCGGGGAATTCCAAATGGTGAGTAGCAGCGCCATCGGTGCGGATGTTTTGCCATTTGACGATAGAAATACCGTCGAGGAAGTTGTTAAGTTTGTCGGTGCTGAGTTTGCGTATGCCACCGCCACGGCCTGCATAGAAGAGAGCGCGGTCATCGCCGGCAGCAGCCAAGATGTGCTCTGTATCGCTACCGTCTTGAGCGTCTAAAGCGATGATATCAGCTTCGGTAGCTCCGTTGGGGGCATCTTCGGTTGACATTGGGATGTTGTCGTTGGGGAAGAATTTTTCAATCAAGTTGGGGCGAGCATAGTTACAGCTCCAGCAGTTAGAAGTTCCGGCATAGGGCATACCAGAGATGCGAGTAGACGAAACCAGGTAGTTAGCGCCTGAGTAGCATTGAGTGTTCAAACCGTCTTGACGAATTGGCAAGATGATTTCATGCATGGCATCGGTATTTTCATCGTTATCGGCCATGAATAATTGTGCATAGCCGGAATAAGTGATGCCGTTGCTTGGATTGGTTTTGGGGCTGTTAGATAAAGAGTATTTGCCACTGTTTATCAACTTGTCGCAATAGTTAATAGCCTTGCTATATTCTTTTTTAGCGCCGTCGGTGTAGACCTCAGAGTTGAGGGCAAGACGTGCGTGGAGCATGTACACGGCACCGAGGTCGGCACGACCAAAGTTTGCAGCGTTGTTGAATTCGCCAACACCTGCGGGCATTTCGTCCTCAAGCGCAGTAAGTTCTTCGTCAATCCAGTTATACAGGTCGGCACCAACTTTTTCGACGGGGAGGTCGGTCATGCTGTTAGTTTCGTCTTTGAACGGAGCTTTGTGCCAGAGGTCGAGGAAGTACCAATAGTGCAAAGCGCGAAGGAAGCGCACCTCGGCACGGTATGATTTGTAGTTGGCATCGTCGGCTTTATCGGCAGTGTTTTGCAGATAGAAGTTGAACGATGTGATGTTGTAGCCCAAACGTTGGTAGCACCACTGTGTGCGACCGCTGCTTGAGTTCCAGCTGATGCCGGTGATTTGGGGGATGTCTGTATCGGTTTGCCAAGCCCAGTTACATTCGTCGGTGGGCAATTCTTGCAGGTTGAAAGTTGTGCGGTAGAAACCTGATTCGCCTTCGTCACTGCTGATATCACCGTTGCCTGAGGGGCCTGTTTGGCCTGTCAAGCCCATTGTGCCATAAAGTTTG
This sequence comes from uncultured Bacteroides sp., assembly GCA_964431795.1. Lineage (GTDB taxonomy): Bacteria > Bacteroidota > Bacteroidia > Bacteroidales > Muribaculaceae > CAG-873. Next base: position 6,590 of record CAYSLD010000030.1, on the reverse strand, counting down.
GCCAAAAGTTGCATGTCATCGTATGAGGTGGAGGTCTGCGGATCGATTGATGAGATGTTCAGATCGTTTGTACATGCTGACAATCCCATGCATATAATTCCTGCCACCGCTGTATTTAAAAATAACTTTTTCATGATTGCGATATGTTTTAGAAATTAAGATTGAGACCCAATTGGAAACTCATTGGACGTGGATACGGGTTTTTGTCCACACCGCTAGAGACTTCGGGGTCGATGCCTTTATATTTCGTGATGATGAACGGGTTTTGAGCAGTGAAGAATACACGGCCGTTTATGCGTTCAGTGAACAATTTCGGGAAGCTGTAGCCAAGTGTAATGTTAGAGCATTTCAAATAGCTGGCATTGCGAACGAAGTAGTCAGAGAGGTAGTATTCAGTGCCACCGGTTCCGGTGAAGCCGAGGTTAACAGCTTCGGGGAATGTGTTGCTGAATGCGCTGTTTGAATAGAGGCCGGATGCGCTGATAGAAGCTTTGTCTGACAGGTAGTTGTAATATACATAGTTGCCAAGAGAAGCGTGGAACGATGCACTGAGGTCCCAATTTTTATACAAGAATTTTGTGGTGAAGCCCATGATAACATCGGCAGCGGGTTTCTTGTAGAAGTATTTATCGCTTTCGTTGATTTGACCATCGCCGTTGCGGTCAACATAGAGGCCTTCGATAGGTTTGCCGTTTTCGTCGTATACTTGTTGGTAAACGAAGAAAGAGTTAACAGCTTCGCCAACGCGATTAGCTTGAATTAGAGTGCTGTTACCGCGAGAGATAGTAGTGCCGCTCTTGATATAGTAGTCAGCATCGCCTTCGCCGCCGGTGAGTGAAGTGATTTCGTTGTGGTTCCATGCAATGTTGTAAGTGATATCCCAAGTGAAGTCTTTAGTGACAATGGGCTTAGCGTTGATGGCATATTCAAGACCATAGTTTTTCAACGAACCGATGTTCTTTTTCAGAACAGAAGCGAAGTTTGTGCCTACCGGAATAGTCACATCGTTGATAAGGTCGTCGGTTTTGCGGTAGTAACCGTCTAAGTTCATTGTGATGCGGTTGTTGAGCAAAGAGAAGTCGATACCGGCATTGAATGTGGTTGTTGTTTCCCACTTCAAATCGGTGTTGTATGCAGAGGGGCGCACTGTTGTGTAGTAAGTGTTGCCCAAGGGATATTGTGCGTAAGAGTTACCTATGGTGTATAGGGGAGCGTAGAGGAAGTCACCACCGATATCTTGTTGACCGGTTTGACCCCAACCTAAGCGCAATTTCAATTCGTTGACCACGCGCGAGTCTTTCAGGAAGCTTTCGTCGCTAATTTTCCAAGCCAAAGCTACAGAGGGGAAGTAGCCCCATTTGTTGCCTTCAGCGAAGCGAGAAGAGCCGTCGGCACGGAATGTTGCGGTCAACATATATCTATTTAACAGAGTGTAGTTTAGACGTCCAAAGTACGAAACGAGAGTGTTGTGAGTGGCCCATTCATTTTCAGAGCGGAGGCTCTCGTTGTAAGCGACATCGTTATAAGAGTCCCAACCCATACCTGCGCTGTAGCCTGAGCTGTGGAAGTGGCTTTCTTCGGTACCGACCATCACATCCAAGAAGTGAGCGTCGAAGTCGTGAGAATATTGAGCGTATGCATTGGTTGTGATGCTGTATTTCCAGTATCGAGTGATACCGTTCCAACCGTAATAGTTGTTGCTATAAGAATAGGGCGAGTTGATATCGGTTTGTTTTGAGTCGGTGTATTGACCGCCGTAGCTGGCATGGAAATGCAAGTCTTCGAAACCATGAATTTTGTAGTCACCCTCAACGTTGGCAGAGTAGTCGTTTGCAGTAGCCTTGCACTCGTTGGTGTTTAAGTAAGCCAGCGGGTTTTGAGTGGCGTTGGGGTTAGGATAGTATTTCCATGAGGGGTCAGACACGCTGGCACTTTGTGATGGCTGGTAGAATCCGCCGAAGAACTGACCGACTTCGCTGCTGTCGTAGACCGGTTGTGTTGGGTCAGCGCCCAGGGCAGCACCAACTGCCGAACCGCTGTCGATGTAGCGGTTGTTTTCGTTCATGTATTTACCGGTGACGTTAAATTTCAAGTGGTCATCGAGGAATGTGGGCGCGAGGTTTACCGACACGTTTGTGCGGCGCATCCACGAGTTTTTGATGATACCGTTTGAGAGGTTGTATCCGGCGCTTACGCGGTAAGGCATATTTTTCAAGCCGCCGCTAACTGTGATGTTATGGCTGGTTGAAACAGCAGTGCGGAAAATTTGATCTTGCCAATCGGTGTTTGCAGTGCCTAATTTTGTGGCATCCAAACCGTCGATAGAGCTGACAAGTGCGCGATACTCGTCACCGCTAAGAGTGTCGTAACGTTTTTGAGTGGTTGACAAAGTGACATCACCATTGTAAGAAACTCTGGGAGCAGAGCCTGCACTACCCTTCTTTGTGGTGATGATGATAACGCCGTTTGATGCACGAGAACCGTAGATGGCAGTAGCCGAAGCATCTTTCAACACGGTGAAACTTTCGATATCGTTCGGGTTGATCATAGCCAAGGGGTTGGTCATACCTGTAGCAGTGCTGCCTGAGATAGTCAAACCATCGATGACGTAGAGCGGGTCATTGTTCGCATTGAGTGACGAGCCGCCACGCACACGAATTTGAGCACCGGCACCGGGCGAACCGCCGGCGGTGATTACGTCTACACCGGCAATTTTACCAACCATCATATCGCTGGCATTATTAGTGATACCTTTACTCATGTCATCGGGTTTGATAGCAGAAACCGAACCGGTTAAGTCATTTTTCTTGACTTGGCCATAACCGATGACCACCACTTCTTCAAGCAGTTTTGTGTCTTCACTCAGAATGAAGACCATGCTTGGAGCAGCAGTTTTTTCTTGCGGCTGATAGCCGATGTACGATACGGAGATGATATCTCCATTTTTAGCTTCCAAAGTGAAGTTACCGTCAATGTCAGTAACGGTACCTTTGGTAGAGCCTTTGACCAATACGCTTGCGCCAATGATAGGCTCGCCCGTATTGTCCTTGACAATACCGCTAATGGTGAGCTGTTGGGCCAACACCTCAGCGGACAGAAGAAGCCCCGCCACAATAGTGAGTAGGACTCTGAGCATAAAATTACTTTTCATGTCTTTGATTTTAGTGTAAGATTATAGTTATTTCTCTCAAATTATCATTTAATTTCGCGGATGCTGATAGCATAACCGCCGCCAACAGCAGCTTTGAGTGTGAGCTTGCTTTTGTTTGTCACTGTTTTTTTAGTGATAGTATAGGCTTGCGGATTAGTTTGCCAATGAGCATCTTTGGCATCAGCGTATATTATTGCCTCATACTTTTTGCCGGGTGTCAGGAAGTCGAGGCTGAGGTTTGAAGTGTGCGGAGTATCGCCATTGGTGCAACCCAAATACCAATCGTTAGTACCTTTGGCTCGGCGTGCAATGGTAATATACTCACCGGGCTCGGCTTCAAGATATTTCGACTCGTCCCAATCAATGGCAACATCTTTTATGAATTGGAATGCATCAATAAAGCGCTCATAATTTTCGGGGATGTCGGCGGCCATTTGCAGCGGGCTGTACATTGTCACATAGAGGGCAAGTTGGCGAGCTAATGTGCTGCGCACACGAGAGGTGTTGTTGGGGTCCATCTTGCTGCAATCTGTTTCGAAGATGCCGGGGGTGTAGTCCATCGGGCCACCAATCAAGCGAGTGAAGGGCAAAATTGTGGTATGATTAACGGCATTACCACCAAACGACTCGTACTCGGTGCCGCGCGCCGACTCGTTACCAATTAAGTTGGGATATGTGCGGCACAAGCCGGTGGGACGTACAGCCTCGTGAGCATTGACCATGATGTGATAGTCGGCAGCTTTTTGCACGCAATATAGGTAGTGGTTGTCCATCCATTGGCCGTAGTGGTGCTCACCGCGAGGGATGATGTCGCCTACATAGCCGCTTTTCACAGCGTTGTATCCGTTGTCGACCATAAATTTATAGGCAGCATCCAAGTGGCGCTCGTAGTTTCGCACAGAGGCCGAAGTCTCGTGGTGCATCATCAGGCGCACGCCCTTTGAGGCTGCGTATTCATGCAAACCTTTCACGTCAAAGTCGGGATAAGGAGTGACAAAATCAAACACATAGTCTTTGCTTTTGCCGAACCAGTCTTCCCAACCTTGGTTCCAACCTTCAACAAGCACTTGGCTGAAGCCGTGTTTTGCAGCGAAATCAATGTAGCGTTTCACGTTGTCGGTATTGGCAGAGTGTTTGCCGTTGGGTTTTACCTTAGTGTAATCTGTTTGGCCCAATTTCACGCTCTCCACGTCGTTGGTATATGCCCACGAGCCTTTTCCGGTGATCATGTCCCACCAAATGCCGATATATTTCACGGGTTTAATCCACGATGTGTCGGCAATTTTGCAAGGTTCATTAAGGTTGAGTGTTATGCGTGAAGCCAATATGTCGCGAGCATCGTCGCTCACAATGATTGTGCGCCAAGGCGAGGTGCAAGGAGCTTGCATATATCCTTTGTTGCCTTGCGCATCGGGAGTGAGATGGCTTTCGAAAATCATATTTTTGTCGTCGAGGTTGAGGTGCATGCAAGCGTAGTCAACCAAAGCAGCTTCGTGCAAGTTAATGTAAAGACCGTCGTCGGTTTTGAGTTGCAGAGCAGTTTGCACGCCTGTTGGTGAGAACGGAGTTTGTGATGAATTAGGGGTAATGGCCTCTTTCATAAGTCCGCGTATCTGGCTGAGGCGCGACGTCACGTGCTCATATTCTTGAGTGTCGTAGTCACCGGGAATCCAAAAAGCGATGTGGTCGCCGGTCATAGCAAACTGTGTGTGCTCCTCTTTAATGACGAAATAGTTGAGATTTTGTTGGAGAGGAAATTCGTAACGGAAGCCCAAACCGTCATTAAATAGGCGGAAACGTATGATGATTTTGCGTTGGTTAGCCGGTTGGTTAAGTGTTACAGCCAACTCGTTGTAATTATTGCGAATTGCACTTTCTTCGCCCCAAACCGGAGTCCAAGTCTCGTCGAATGTGGATGTTTGGGTGCCGTCAAGAGTAAAGCCGTCCATAAGGTTGCACTTGCTGTCAAGTTGGTCAACATCTGTGCGAGGTTTGAAATCGAAATCGGTGTGGGCATCGGCATTTTCCTTTTTCAGCTCAAGGCCAAGCGTAGAGGGCAAAATCACAGCTTGCGAGCCGCGAGTAAGCTCGTAGACCGGAGCTCCTTTCTCATTGAGGTGGAAAGTCATTGTCAGCCGACCGTCGGGTGAGGTCAACTTTTCTTGTGCCATGGCAGTTATTGCGGTCAGGCACAGGGTGAAAGTGGTGAATAATGATTTAAAATGCATGGTATAATATTGAGTTTTAACATCGGATTAGTCAGTAGTTATTGCGGCGAATTAGAATTCCAAGACCAGCACTCCACGGGGTTGGAATGTTAACTCGCTGCCCAGCTGAAGGGTATGATTTGTTAATACCTCATGTGCTTCGGTGCGAGGAAGTATCTCGGCATAGGGCGTTAAATCGAGTGTCTGCGTTTTGTCTGTACCGTTGATGAATACGGCAACAGAATGGCCGTTATACTTTCGTTCGTAGGCATACACGCCGTTGCGAGGATAGAAGTGTTTGAGTGTGCCCTTTGCAATAACCTCATTGCCGCGGCGCCAATGCAGCAGATTGCTAAGGAAATTGAAAGCTTGCTGTTGTGCGGGTGTGCGGTCAGCAGCCACAAAACAATTGTGTGCGTCGCCGCGCCATCCGCCGGGGAAGTCGCAACGCAACAAGCCGTCACCGTTGGCTTTGTCGGCAGCCATAAGAATTTCAGTGCCGTAATAAATTTGTGGTATGCCGCGCGTGGTGAGCAAGAATGTTGAGGCTTGCTTCAGGCGGTCAAGATTAGCGGTAGATTGCTCGTTAGTATAGAAGCGTGAAGTGTCGTGGTTGTCTAGGAAAATGAGCAGGTTCATTGGGTCGGCATACACATGATCTTGCGTCAAGTAGTCATATATATTATATAGTCCGCCGTTCCAATCGGTTGTTTCTTCGTCAAAGGCCTTTGTCATAATGCTCATAAGCGGGAAGTCCATCACAGTGGGCAAATTTGAGTTGCGGGGTGCGGCAAGGCGGCTGTCCTTTTGCCAAAAAGATACCAAAACGTTAGAGTTGACCCATGTTTCGCCCACAATGTTGAAGTCGGGATATTCATCTGTGACAGCCTTGCACCAGCGTGCCATCATATCGAAGTCGGCATAAGGATGAGTGTCCATGCGGATGCCGTTAATTCCGGCGTCCTCAATCCACCAAATGCTACTTTGTATAAGGTAGTCGGCCACCAACGGATTGCGTTGGTTGAAGTCAGGCATTTCTTTTACGAACCAGCCGTCAGTAGCGATTTTGCGCTCATAATCAGCAGCATGAATGTCTTGCACACTGGCAGTGCGATAGCTGCATTGCACATATTCGCCTTGGAAATTGAACCAATCTTTTGAGGGCATGTCCTTAAAAAGATAGTTTTCGCTGCCACAATGGTTGAAAATCATATCCATAACAACCTTCATGC
>CAYSLD010000029.1:0-17903 GCA_964431795.1 uncultured Bacteroides sp. | reverse complement strand
CGTTATCATGGTTGATGCTATGTTAATATATTTGTGTTAACTGACTGTTAAATCAATGTTAATCATATTTTTATGTTGTAAAACATATAATTTTATAACAGTCTGATATAATGTTGTTTATGGCACGGTTTTCGTGGAACATCGTGAAACAACTATGATAATTTATTGCAAAAAATTTGGCAGTCACAAATTTTATTATTAAATTTGAGGTGTTGCGATTAGAAAAGCTAAAGAAACTAAATATCAATTGGCGCAACTTCGCTCCAAAATAACTTTAGCTTTCGCACAATATTTCGAACATTTATTTCGTTTTAATATAAAGTAAACCATTAAATACAAGTCACAAATGTGTGGCTGCACCCAGAAAGCATGACACTCTCTCAATTAATTAAAACATCAACCTCAGCACTTTTTATCGCTTTGGCAGGTTACACTGCATCGGCGCAGACGTATCGTCTCCCCGGTCAGCATGCCGAGCAAACACATAATCTCCTTGCCGCGCAAGAAAATATAAACCACACCATCTCTGTTAATCCCACTATTGACTACCTAAACTATAGTGAGGAGGAAGAACCCGAAGAAGATATTTACGAAGCAGGTTGGGGCAGCAATCTCGTTAACTGCTATTCAAATGTTAGCGTGCCGCAAACTGTTCTTATTAAAGGTCTTGACAAATTCTCAATGCCTTGCCCCGGATATATCACTTCTCCCTACGGATATCGCAAACGTTTCAAACGCCAACATAAAGGCGTTGACCTCAAAATAAACATCGGTGACACCATTCGCGCTGCTTTCGATGGCCGTGTGCGCCTCACCAAATACGAAGCTAAAGGTTATGGCTATTACGTTGTTGTTCGCCATACAAACGACCTTGAGACCGTTTACGGTCACCTCTCTCGTTTCCTTGTGAAACCCGACCAATACGTTAAAGCAGGCGACCCAATCGCTCTCGGTGGTAACACCGGCCGCTCTACCGGCCCACACCTCCACTTCGAAACTCGCTACATGGGATACGCTATCAACCCTGCAGCAATTTTCGACTTCGCTAACCAAACAACTCACACCGACACATATACTTTCGACAAACGAACTTACACTCAAGCTCGTAACTACACTCCCGAAGCTAATGCCGAATACGCTAAAATGTATTACGAGCAAATGCAAGCTAACAAAACAAGCAACACTGCTTCGGCCTCGAAAAAATCTTCACGTAGTCGCACTGTGAGCGTGAAAAAAGGCGATTCACTCAGCCGTATTGCCAGCAGAAACGGCACCACTGTTTCTAAACTTTGTGCTCTAAACGGCATCAAGAGCAATGCGAAATTGAAACCCGGTCAAAAACTCAAAGTAAATTGATTTACTTCATCCGATAAAAACTTTTTACAGCGCGTGTTACCATCCAAAACGGTGACACGCGTTGGTTGTTAAATATAGCGTATGGCAAAAGTTGGCGATATAGTGCGTTTCCTCAACGCCGTTGGCGGAGGTCGCATTACAAAAATAACAGACAATATAGCTTATGTTGACGAAGACGGGTTTGAAACCCCCGTTTTATTGCGTGAGTGCGTGGTAGTGCAAGCCATTGACGATGCACCCAAACCTCAGCGCGAGGCTGTCGTAGCTCCCAAAATAGAGCCGGTTGTCCCGTCAAAATCTACCGACCCCGAGCCCGAGGAAGAACAATTTGAAGAAGTGCCCGGTGGCGACGTGCTCAACCTGGTGCTCGGCTTTGAAGCTACAGATTTAAAGCATATTTCAGCCACAAACTACGATGCCTATCTAGTGAATGACTCTAACTACTACCTCTATTTCAACTTTGCCACTCGCGATGACCTCGCCGACGGTTGGACCACACGCTATGCCGGAGTGGTTGAGCCAAACATTCAACTCTTGCTGGGCACTTTCACCCGCGATGACGTTGCCAAATTTGATCGCATCTCTGTGCAATGCATAGCCTTCAAACGCGACAAAGAATATGCTCCCAAAAATCCGGCTAGTGTTGACTTAAATGTCGATACAACTAAATTTTTCAAATTGCATTGCTTCCGCGAAAATACATATTTCGAAAATCCGGCTCTGACATTCGATATAGTTCGCAACGATGTTGTGAACAAAGTTGATCCTCTCGACCGTATCGCCGAATTGCAAAGCGAAATGCAACGCAAAAAAACGGTTGACGCGCGTCCCGTCCGTCGCAAAATTTCCAAACCGGCTCAGCACCCCGGCGAAACTATAGTTGTTGATTTGCACATACATGAATTGGTTGACAACACCCATGGACTATCGAACGCCGATATGCTTAACTTGCAAGTCGATAAATTTCGTGAAGTGATGGACGCCAATCTCAAAAATCACGGTCAAAAAATTGTGTTTATCCATGGTAAGGGTGAGGGCGTGTTGCGTCAGGCGATAACTAAAGAACTAAACTATCGTTACAAAAAGCATGATGTGCAGGATGCGTCATTCCAAGAATATGGATATGGCGCAACTCAAGTAACAATCAGATAGCATAATGACATACTACATAAACCCATTTTAGTTCATTACCTATGATTATCTATTTCTCCGGTACCGGAAATACTAAACATTGTGCTACGATGCTCGCAAAACTTTTAGGCGAACAGCTCATGCCTCTCTCTGTTGCTCATTTGAGCGACCCTAGGCGTGCGCACATTTCATCTGAGGATGGCCGGGTGATTTGGATGTTTCCAACCTACTCGTGGGGCATACCGGTGCGGCTGGCACAGCTCATGAAATATGCCCATTTTGACTTCGCCGCCGATGCCGTGCATTGGATGGTTACAACTTGTGGCGATGACATAGGTTGCACCGCCGACCAATGGCGTAAAATCTTCGCTCATCGCGGTTGTAAAACAGCTACGGCTTTCTCGGTGCAAATGCCAAACACCTACACATTTATGAAGGGTTATGATGTAGATTCATTAGAGTTGGCCGAGGCAAAAGTGTTTGAAGCGCAAGCTCGTGTTGAGTATGTTGCACAAGTTATAGGTAAAGGCGAAAAAATTGCTGATATGGTGACTCGCGGCAAATTCCCGTGGATTAAATCGCATATCATTTATCACTATTTCAACAAGTTTTGCACTTCGCCAAAGCCTTTTACCGCTGACGATAAGTGCACAAAATGCGGCCTTTGTCAGCGCACGTGCCCTATGGATAACATTAGCCCAAATAATGGTAAACCGATGTGGGGCGCAAATTGCTTGCTTTGCTCGCGTTGTTATCATATTTGCCCGCACCAAGCCGTGCAATACGGCAAACAAACTTGCAACAAAGGTCAGCATCGTTTGTTTGTCACACACCTCACTCGAGAATAATACACACTATATATAAATGAGTCCCAAAGCAAATCGCTTCGGGACTCATTTTTATGTTACAGCTCTTAGTTGTCTGTTTTTACTTGGTGAGAGGTGAGTAGTCGCGGCTGTAGCGAAGCATTTGTGTGGGATAATCTTCGTTGTAGCTGACTGTCACATCAGTGATGTTGCCGTTAGCATCTTTAACTGCAGTGTAAACCGGGTTTACAAAGCCCTTGTACGGAGCAATTGAAAGGTGTGAGTAGCGGTCAAGCACTTCGTTGTGAATTTTGGGGTCAACGGTAACTGCATATTTGAGCACAAGTTCGCGGCCACCTTCATAGTCGCCTTCACTTTTTATGCGTTGCACCTCTTTGAGCAATTCACCAAAGAGATTGCGCAGAGCGGCATAGTCATTAATTTTTACGTATGTTTTGCCATCGCGTGTAACCATCTCAACTACATTGTTGGCACGGCCATGTTCAAATGCCCATTCGGCAATGAGTTTGCGGTTGCGCATGTGAGCTTCTTCGATATCTTTACCCGGCTCGATACGCATGAGTTGGGTCATCAAGCCATTGAGCATATATTTATAGTATTCTGCCTTGTATGCTTCGGGATTGTCGAGCAAGCCAAGCTCAATGAGTTTCGGGTCAGCGAGATAGTAGAGAGCAAAGAGGTCGGCGCGTGCTTCTTCGAGCGTAGAGCCATGTTCTTTGAGCGCATCTGGGTCAACTCCGGGGAGCAATTGGCCTGAAGCGTGACCAAGACACTCGTGAAGGTCTGTGTGCAGATTGTCGGTGATAAAGAGATATTTGTCGAGCAAATCGCTGGTCTCTTTGTCAATAACAAATTCTTGGTTAAATCCGTTGCCGTGTGAGGCTTCGTCGTATGCTTCGGTGATATTCTCAATAGTTACTGATTTCGAACCGTGAGCGGCACGAATCCAGTTGGCGTTGGGCAGGTTGATGCCGATAGGTGTTGAGGGATATGAGTCGCCGGCAAGTATTGCTGCAGTGATTACTTTTGCCGATACACCGCGAACTTTGTCTTTTTTGAATTCGCTGTTCACCGGAGAGTTGTCTTCAAACCATTGAGCATTGCCGCTGATAACCTCTGTGCGGTGGCTGGCTTCAAGGTTTTTGAAGTTAACAATTGACTCCCACGATCCGGTCATGCCCAGGGGGTCACCGTAGCTTTCAATAAAGCCGTTGATAAAGTCAACTTGTGAGGCTGTCTCTTGAGCCCAAAGTATTGAGTATTCATCGAAAGTTTTGAGGTCACCTGTGGTGTAAAATTCTATGAGCTTTTCTATGTAGTTGCGTTGAGCTTGATTTTCGGCATAGGGCATAGCCTTTTTGAGGTTTTCAACGATTTTCTCGATAGCTGCTGAATAGAGTCCGCCAATGCGATAGGGTTGTTCCACAACTTTGCCGTTCACTTTAGCTACGCGAGTGTTCAAGCCGTAGCTGATGGGTGTGAGGTCTGTAGTGTCTTTGAGCGCATTGAAGTAAGCTTCAACTTCGGCTTGTGTGACGTTGTGGTCGTAGAGATTGTTGGCCGATGTTTTTATGAGGTCTTGACCGTCGGCTTGGTTCACGCGTTTGGCATACTTCTCTGTATTGAAAATTGCATCGCTCAAGCGGGCAAGTTTCTTTTTGTCGCCAAGCTTGTTTGCCTTGAATTGGGCTGCGAAAAACTCTTTGCTAAATTCAGGCACGAATTTGTCGGTAGAGTAGTGATGGTGAATGCCGTTGCCAAACCACACTTGCTTCATGTATTTCTCAAAAGCAACGTAGTCGGCTGTGGTTTTATCGCCTGAATAGTTGGTGTATATTTTTTCGAGCACTTGACGCAACTCAAGGTTTACTTCGCAGTTTTGGTCCCAAAGTATGTCGCGTCCGTAGATAGCTGCTTCGGTTAGATAGTAAACCAGCTTCTTCTGATTGAGGCTGAGGTTTTCAAAGCCCGGCACTTTGTAGCGGAGCACTTCGATGTCGGCGAAACGGTCAACGTTGTAGTTGAATTTTTGTGTTTGTGCCATTGATGTTAGGGTTGTTGCGCCTATGATTGTTGCGCAAAGAAGACGATTAAAGTTCATAATTTGAATGTTTTATTCAATATATAGTACAAGGCCCTTGAGGTATTCGCCTTCGGGGTGATAGATGTTTATCGGATGGTCAGCCGGCTGGGTGAGCTGATGCAATATGCGCACGCGGCGTCGCACTTGTGCTGCTGCCGAGAACACTGCCAAGCGAAATTGCTCTTTGCTCACCGCTTGTGAACATGAGAATGTGAACAATATGGTGCCCGGCGCTGCTTTTTCCATTGCCTTGGCATTTAGCTTTTGATATCCGCGCAAGGCATTGCGCAGTGCACTGCGATGTTTGGCAAAGGCCGGTGGGTCAAGCACTATCAAGTCATAGTCGTCCGGATTCATTGCATCTAAAAACTTAAATGCATCTTCGGCAAACGATTTGTGGCGCTCACAGTTTTCACCGTAGTTGAGCGCTACGTTGTCATCAGTGAGCTTGATTGCTTTTGCCGATGAATCGACTGAGTGCACCGATTTCGCTCCACCGCGCAAGGCATACACCGAAAAACCGCCGGTGTAGCAGAACATATTGAGCACTTTGCGGTCTTTCGCAAAGTGTTGCAGCAATGCGCGATTGTCGCGTTGGTCAACAAAAAATCCGGTCTTTTGTCCGCGCAACCAGTCTATGTTAAATTTCAGCCCGTTTTCGGTAGCTATGTTGGTCTCAAATTCGCCAACTATGTATTGGTCTACGGGGTCGAGATTTGCCTTATAGGGTAAGGTGGTTTCGCTTTTGTAGAACACGTTGCGTATGCCGGCTTCAGGCATATTGACGAGCGCATCTGCAATGATGTTGCGAGCAAAGTGCATGCCCGGTGAGTGTGCTTGCACCACAGCTGTTGCTCCGTACAAGTCTACTACCAAGCCCGGCAAAAAGTCGCCCTCGCCATGCACCAAGCGGAACGTGTCGTTGTCGTCACGTATCAAGCCCAAAGCTTGACGCAAACGATAGGCTTGCTGCAAACGTGTGCTGTAAAATTCGGCATTGATGTCGATGTCGCTAAATTCGAGCATACGCACTGCAATGCTGCCGATTTGGTAGTGTCCCACGCCGATAACGCGTCCGTTGTCGGCTACAACTTTTACTATGTCGCCCTCTTCAATATTTTCGGGCTGACGTACCAATGCGCCCGAGAACACCCAAGGGTGAAAGCGGTCGAGCGAGTCCTCTTTGCCGCGGCGCAGTTTTATAATCGGATAATCAGTCATAATTTATTTAAAGAAAAAACGATAGATATCGTTTGCATTTGCATATATCAAGAGAAGGAAGAGCAAGGCCATGCCTATCATTTGCGCATTCTCCAATACTTTCAGACTCGGCTTGCGGCGTGTCACTATTTCCCACAAGGTGAACACCACGTGGCCGCCATCGAGTGCCGGAATGGGCAAGATATTCATGAAGGCGAGTATTACCGACAAAAATGCGGTGATGTTCCAAAATGCATACCAGTTCCATTGGTCGGGATACATATCGCCGATAGCTCCAAAGCCGCCTACACTTTGTGCTCCTTCTTTGGTGAACAGCATTTTTAGCGACGATACGTAAGTCACCAAACGATCTGCTCCCATCTCTATGCCTTTCGGTATAGCTGAGAAAAAGTTGTAGTGTATGTCTTTGATTTCGAATATTTCTGTGGGCGGAGTGAGCTGTATGCCTATTTTACCGGCCTCGCTGATTGCGCAGTTAATTGTCTCGGTCTTACCGCCACGCACCACTTGCATTGCAACGGTTTTGCCTTTGTTTTGCTCAAGGGCCGGATAAAATTCGGTGAGCGCCGGAGTGGCAACATTGTTTACGCTGACAATGCGGTCGCCCTCAATTATGCCGGCTGCAGCTGCATTTTCTCCGGCTACGGCTTTGAGCACCACAACAGGCACGCGATAGGTCATCACGGGGTCGTCTTTGTCAATGTCAATCATTGATTGGGTGAACCCTTGAGGCACGGTGATGTTGATAGTGTCGGCATGGTTGCGCAACAAAGTGAGTTTTGCTCCGTCTTGTATCATTTTCCACTTGAACGAAGCATCGGTTGCATCGGCGGGCTTATCGTTGAGCGCGAGCATGATGTCGCCGTCTTGCACACCGATTGTGTGCATCTTTTCGGTATAATCCATGCCTTCGAGTGCATCTTCAAATGGTATGATGCGCTCGCCCCAATGCATCACAATGCCAATGTAAATGGCTATGGCCAGGAGAAAGTTGAAGAGCACACCGGCTATCATCACCATCAGGCGCGGCCATGGCTTTTTAGCGCGAAATTCCCAAGGCTCGGGCTCGCTTGAAAGTTGGTCTTTGTCGGTAGTCTCGTCTATCATGCCGGCTATTGAGCAATATCCGCCCAATGGCAACCAACCTATGCCGTAGAGCGTGTCGCGCCACGTAGATTTTTTATCGTCAGCTGCCGGGTGAGGCTTGCCAAGTTTTATTTTTATGAGCGAGTGTTGCTTTTCGGTGTCGTCACTTTTGTTTTTTGTTGTCCAACCTATGATTTGAAGGGTATTCTTACGCGGATCGTATTTGAGAATAGAGAACCAAGGGTTAAAGAAAAGATAAAAACGGTCAACACGCATACCAAATATGCGTGCGAAAAGATAATGGCCAAACTCATGTATTGTCACAAGTATTGTGAATGCCAAAATGAGTTGCGCGGCTTTGATAAGAAATGTTTCCATTAATGATTTTTGGTCAATGATGATATAAATTGTTCGGCATAGCTACAAGCTTGAGCGTTTGACGCTACGTAGTCTTCGTATGTGGGCTTGGCTATGTAATCTGTATGTTCGAGTGTGGTTGCTATTGTTTGATAGATGTCGTTAAATCCGCAGCGACCTTGGCGGAAGGCCAGGTTTGCTACCTCATTGGCTGCATTCACTATGCACGCAGTGTTGCCTCCGCGGCTCAGTGACAAATCTGCCAGACCCAAACACGGGAATTTTTCGTAGTCGGGACGCTCAAATGTTAGCTCCATCATATTGTCGAGTGTGAGTGGTGCCGACACATCTGCCAAACGGTTGCTCTCGCCCAAGGCGTATGCTATGGGGAGTTTCATATCAGGCACTCCGAGTTGTGCTTTGATAGCTCCGTCAACAAATTCTACCATTGAGTGCACCACTGATTGCGGATGCACCACGGCATGTATGCGCGCGGGCTCAATGTTGAATAGATAGTGTGCCTCAATGAGTTCGAATGCTTTGTTGAGCATTGTTGCCGAGTCGATAGTGATTTTTGCACCCATGCTCCAATTCGGGTGCTTGAGCGCATCGGCAGCGGTTGCTTTTGCCAAGTCGTCTTTGTCCCATTTGCGGAACGGGCCGCCCGAGGCGGTGACTATAAGCTTGCGCACGGCTTCCGGCTTTTCTCCGGCCAAGCATTGCGCTATGGCTGAATGTTCTGAGTCGACCGGAAATATGCGTGATGTTGAGCTTTTGAGCAATTCGTTAATGAGCGCTCCGGCCACAACAAGTGTTTCTTTGTTGGCAAGTGCTATGTCTTTGCCGGCGCGGATGGCGCGAATGGTGGGCTCAAGTCCGCTATAACCTACGGTTGCTGTGACAACCATATCTATGTCGTCGCGTTCCATTGCGTCGGCCAAGGCTGCAGCTCCCGCAGCTGTGGCAATGCCCAGCGGCTCGAGCGCATTTTTGAGTGTGCTGTACAGATCTTCGCGAGCAATTATAGCAAGTGCAGGACGAAATTTGCGCGCCTGCTCAATCAGCTCGTTCACACGCGAACCGGCTGCTAAAACGTTGATTTTATATCGCTCGGGATGATTGCTAACTATATCGAGCGTTTGGGTGCCTATCGACCCTGTTGAGCCTATAACAGCCAAACGTTTACAGTTTTCTGATTGCATTGTGTATATTTTGGATTTAACGTACAAATTTACGAAAAATCAACGACATAACAATCATTACCCGTTGAAAATGTGGCAGTGTTGCACTACGATATGCGGCTCCAATCAACTTTGCGGTTCAGATTTAGATTTAGTGTTGTGACGAATGTGCGATTTTCGGGCCGCGATAGGTCAGGGTCTTCGGTGAGCAGCCACTCTGCGGTGTCGCGCGCCAGTTGTATGATTTGGCCGTCGGCGGCAAGGTTGGCTATTTTCAAGTCGAAAGCTATGCCGCTTTGCATGGTGCCCTCAATGTCACCGGGCCCGCGCATACGCATATCGGCTTCGGCAATGACAAAGCCATCGGTGGTTTGTGTCATGAGCTCTAATCGTTGGCGTGTCTCTTTGGCTAGCTTTACTTTCGACATGAGTACGCAGTAGCTTTGGTCACCGCCGCGGCCCACGCGTCCGCGCAATTGGTGTAGTTGTGACAGTCCAAATCGCTCGGCATTTTCAATTATCATTGTAGTGGCATTGGGCACATTCACACCTACTTCTATAACTGTTGTCGCTACCAAAATTTGTGCCTCGCCCGAGGCAAACAGTGACATCTGATAGTCTTTTGTTTCCGGCTTCATTTTGCCATGCACAAATGCTACTTTGTACGTTGGAAAGGTCTCGCGGATAAGCTCGTAGCCTTCTTCAAGGCTCTTTAAATCAAGCTTTTCGTTTTCTTCAATTAGCGGATACACAATGTAGGCTTGGCGTCCGGCGCGCAGCTGTGCTCCGAGTGCTTTGTACACGTTGAGACGATTGTTTTCGTAGCGCAGCACTGTTGAAATGGGTTTGCGGCCGGGGGGCAGTTCGTCGATGACCGATACATCGAGGTCGCCGTACACTGTCATCGCCAATGTGCGTGGTATGGGTGTTGCGGTCATCACCAATACGTGTGGCGGCACCGTGTTTTTCTTCCATAATTTTGCCCGTTGGGCCACGCCAAAACGGTGTTGCTCGTCAATCACGGCCATGCCGAGATTGCGAAATTGCACGGTGTCTTCGATGAGTGCATGTGTGCCTACCAATAATTGTATTGAGCCGTCGAGCAGTCCGGCATGTATCTCGCGGCGCTCTTTTGTGCGTGTTGAACCTGTGAGCAAGCGCACATTTATGCCTATTTTTGCTACCATCTCGCGCAACGACTCGTAGTGCTGAGTGGCAAGTATTTCGGTCGGTGCCATGAGGCATGCCTGCGCTCCGTTGTCAATGGCAAGCAGCATGCTCATAAGAGCTACGAGTGTTTTGCCGCTGCCCACATCACCTTGCACCAGACGGTTCATTTGATGTCCGGTGTTGACGTCGGCGCGTATCTCTTTGATTACGCGTTTTTGCGCTCCGGTCAGCTCAAATGGCAAACATTCGCTGTAAAAGCGGTTGAAAAATGTGCCTACACGGGTGAAGCGCAGCCCTTGCGATGCTTGCTTGCGGCTGCGGCTGTTGCGCATCATGTCAACTTGTATGAAAAATATTTCTTCAAATTTCAAGCGCAGACGTGCACGTTGCAACAACTCGTTTGACTGTGGATTGTGTATGTTGACCAAAGCCTCGCGCAGTGGCATCAGGTTTAGGCGTTGCATCACTGACTGCGGCAACACCTCGGCAATGTCGGGGCGTGAGGCCAGCAGCGTTTGCATCCACACGTGAAATTGTCGTGAGCCTATGCCACGGTTGCGCAATGTCTCGGTCAGCGGATACACTCCGCGCATGCCTTGCATGGCCCCGGGGGCTGTTGCACTGTCTACTTCGGGGTGCACTATCGACCAGCGGCCGGTGCCTTCGTAGTATGACGGTTTGCCAAATATGATATAATCATTATTTGTGTGATAGGCTTGCTTTATTTTTGCTATTTGCTTGAACCATAGCACTTCTATCGACCCATGTCCGTCGGTAAATAAACCCACCAAGCGCATTTTTGCACCTTCGCCTTGAGTGGTAAACGATATGAAACGGCCGCGCAATTGTATTGCCGGCATATCGCCGTATAGCTCGTCGGTGCGATAGATTTTAGAGCGGTCAACATAGTGTGTGGGAAAATGGCGTATGAGGTCGTAGGCCGAATGTATGTTCAACTGCTTTTCCAGTAATTGAGCACGAGCCGGACCTATGCCTTTGATGTATTTGATGTCTAAATTGCGCAGACGGTTCACAACAATAGATTTATGAAAGATAGAGCTCGGCAATTTCTATGTCGCCGGGGTTGGTGATTTTTATGTTTTGTGGCGAGCCTTCAACTAGCGTCACCGCTTTGCCGGCGGCCTCTACAACTGAGGCGTCGTCGGTGAAAAGTGTGGTGTAGGGTAGGTTGTAGGCCTCAATAAGTGTGGTGGCGCGGAATGCTTGAGGTGTTTGCACCGCACGATATAGTGCTCGGTTCACAGCCTTGCCGGTGGGGGCATTTGGCTCGGCGAGCACGCGCAACGAGTCGGTGACCGCAGTGACCGGAATGGCTGCGCCTGTGCTGTCGGCGGCAGCAATGAGGCGCTGCACGGTCTCGGTGTCAACAATCGGACGAGCTCCGTCGTGCACCATTATGATGTCTGTGTCGGCGCTTTTTATTGCTTCAATTGCATTTTTCACAGAGTGCCAACGTGTTGCACCGCCGTCAACCACTTGCGGCGATTGAAAATTGTGCTGCGAGCAAAGTTCTGCCCAAAAATTGCGCATATCATGGCTGAGCACAAGGGTTATGGCGGCATTGTCAGTAGCTTTGCGTATTGCTTCGATGGTGTGCATGAGCACCGGTCGTCCCGCCAAGTTGCAATATTGCTTGGGTAGCGATGCACCAAAGCGCGAACCGCTACCCGCAGCAACTATAATTGTATGTACTTTGAGTTGACTCATATTATTGTATTGCAGCCAAACCGCCTTTCGAAGTCTCCTTGTAGATTGACGGCAGGTCGTGGCCGGTTTGTTTCATAACCTCAACTATGCGGTCGAAGGTCACTGAGTGGCGGCCGTCGGAAAATGCTGCGTAGAGGTTTGCGTCGAGGGCGCGTGCTGCAGCGTATGCGTTACGCTCTATGCACGGTATTTGCACAAGTCCGCATACGGGGTCGCAAGTGAGACCCAAGTGGTGCTCAAGGCCCATCTCGGCTGAGTATTCAATTTGCGCCGGTGTGCCGCCAAACAATTGTGATGCGGCTGCTGCAGCCATAGCGCAAGCAACGCCAACCTCACCTTGACAACCAACTTCAGCACCTGAAACTGAGGCGTTTGTCTTTACAACATTACCAAACAATCCGGCTGTTGCCAGGGCGCGAAGCACTCGTTGTTCGGTAAATCCTTTTGATGTGTAAAGGTGGTATAGCACAGCAGGCAACACTCCGCACGAGCCGCAAGTGGGAGCTGTGACGATAAGTCCGCCCGACGCATTTTCTTCGCTCACGCCAAGTGCATAAGCATACACCAAGCCACGGCTTTTCAGCGAGGCATTATATCCGGCTGCGTGCACATAATAGCTCACAGCTTTGCGGCGCACACCAAGTCCTCCGGGCAGCACACCTTCGGCCTCAATGCCGCGCTGCACGGCTTGTTTCATTACCTCCCAAACTTTTTGCAGGTATTCCCAAATTTCGGGACCTTCGCACATGTCAACGTATTCCCAAAATGAGCGGCCTGTTTCGTCGCACCAATTCAGTATGTCTTCTATTGTGTGCATGCGGTACACCTGGTTTTGCGGCCTGCGGCTTTCGCCTTCAAGCACTATGTCACCGCCGCCCACGGAGTACCATGTGCGGTTGGCTATTTCGGCACCTTTGCTGTCGAGCGCGCGAAATTTCATGCCGTTCGGGTGGAAGGGGAGAAATGTCTCCGGACGCCATAGTATGTCAGTTGGCGCTGCCGGAGTGAGCACATCGAGTATTGCCTTGTCAGTCAAGTGACCACGGCCTGTTGCTGCAAGCGACCCGTAGAGTGTAACCTCAAACCGTGCTGCTTCGTTTTTACATAAATCCAAAAATAGAGTGGCCGCATTGCGCGGTCCCATAGTGTGAGAGCTTGAGGGTCCATAGCCTATTTTAAAAAGACTTCGTAGCGATTCCATAACACGATTTGAGATTAAAAAGTAATATTCAGATTAAATTGTTAAGTTCTACTGCAAAATTAACAAAAAAAACAACTACATCCAAAATCATTGCCCACTACATTTTACTTCTTTTTCTTTTTAACTTTTTTCTCTCTTTTGTTTGCATATTATATTATTGTGTATTACCTTTGCCTGCAAATTCTCTTAAATTTAAGTATATATTAATACCAACCTTAAATAACCCTGTATATGCAAACTGATCAACAGATTTTTGACATCATTGAGCGCGAACATCAACGTCAGCTCAAAGGTATCGAACTCATCGCAAGTGAAAACTTTGTTAGCGATCAAGTCATGAAAGCTATGGGCTCTTGCCTTACTAACAAGTATGCCGAAGGCTATCCCGGCCACCGTTACTATGGCGGTTGCCAAGTCGTTGATGAAGCTGAAGAGCTTGCTCGCACTCGAATCAAAGAACTTTTCGGAGCCGAATATGCCAACGTGCAACCTCACTCAGGTGCTCAAGCTAACATGGCTGTATTTATGGCTTGCTTGCAACCCGGCGACAAATTCCTCGGCCTAAACCTCGCCCATGGTGGTCACCTCAGTCATGGTAGCCCTGTTAACTTCTCCGGACTCATGTTCCAAGCTCTAGAATATAACGTTAGCGCCGAAACCGGTCTCGTTGACTACGAGCACATGGAAGAAGTGGCTCGCCGCGAACGTCCGAAACTCATCATCGGTGGTGCCAGCGCTTATAGCCGCGAATGGGACTATGCTCGCATGCGTCGCCTCGCTGACGAAATCGGTGCTATTTTCATGGTCGACATGGCTCACCCCGCAGGTCTTATCGCTGCCGGTTTGCTCGACAACCCCGTGAAATATGCTCACATCGTCACTTCTACCACCCACAAAACTCTCCGTGGCCCGCGCGGTGGCATCATCCTCATGGGCAAAGACTTTGAAAATCCCTGGGGCAAAAAAACTCCGAAGGGCGTAACAAAGATGATGTCTGCACTCCTCGATTCTGCCGTATTCCCCGGTGTGCAAGGCGGCCCACTCGAGCACGTAATCGCTGCAAAAGCCGTCGCTTTTGGCGAAGCTCTCCGTCCCGAATTTAAAGACTATCAACTTCAAGTCAAGAAAAATGCTGCTGCACTCGCCGGCGCACTCGTCGAAAAAGGTTACAAAATCATTTCAGGCGGCACCGACAACCACTGCATGCTCGTTGACCTCCGCACAAAATTCCCCGACCTCACCGGTAAAGTTGCCGAGAAAGTGCTCGTCGAAGCTGATATCACCGCCAACAAAAACATGGTGCCCTTCGATAGCCGTTCTCCGTTCCAAACTTCAGGCATTCGTCTTGGCACACCCGCAATCACCACTCGCGGCGTGAAAGAAGACGCAATGTTAGAGATCGCTACACTCATCGACACTGTGCTCTCTGACCCCGAATCGCCCGAAACAATTGCTCGCGTTCGTGCACGCGTAAATGAAATGATGGCCGAATATCCCATCTTCGCTTGGTAAGCACTCCCATTAAATTATTTAAAATACCCGTAGTGAGGCTGTGTCATAAATCAATTATGGCACAGCCTTTTTGCTTACTGTGATTGTTACGATAAGACTTGGTAATGTTATTGTAATCAGTAAGATATGTATTTGACTAAAAAATAATGTTTTATAACATATAAATAATTATTATTTTTTACTTTGTTTTTTGCAAAAACATAACTATATTTGCAGCACCAATTCAATTGATATGCATCCTATAGAAAACGAGACTCCTTTAGCAATCAATCACATCTCTGTGGATTGCGTTGTTGTTGGCTTTGACGGCGAGCATCTCTGCGTGCTCCTCGTGGAGCGCGATGGCGTTGAAAAAGGTGAAACTTTTCACGATATGAAATTGCCCGGTAGCTTAATCTATATGGATGAAGATCTTGACGAAGCAGCCAAGCGCGTGCTCAACGAGCTTACAGGCCTCAAAAATGTGAATATGATGCAGTTTAAAGCCTTTGGCTCAAAAGACCGCACAAAAGATCCAAAAGATATTCATTGGCTTGAACGTGCCATGCAGTCAAAAGTGGAGCGCATTGTCACCGTAGCTTACCTCGCTATGGTGAAAATTGACCGCAAACTCAATTGCGCAATCACAGACTATCACGCAAAATGGGTGCCCATTCAAGATGTCAAAACTTTAGCTTTTGACCACAATATCATCATCAACGATGCGTTGGCCTACATACGTCAGTTTGCCGAGTTCAACTCCTCGTTACTCTTTGACTTGTTGCCACGCAAATTTACCGCCGCTCAACTTCGCACTCTCTTTGAAGTGATTTACGGCAAAGAATTTGATGTGCGCAACTTCCACAAAAAAATAGCGCAGATGAGCTATATTGTCCCCCTCGAAGAAAAACAACAGGGTGTGGCACACCGCGCAGCGCGCTACTACACATTTAACAAGAAAATATACAAAAACAAAATATCGTGATAAACCTAAATCACTTTTATATATGTATTTATTAGGATATGACATAGGTAGCTCTTCAGTGAAGGCTAGTTTGGTTGACGCACAAACCGGTAAATGTGTGTCGTCGGCAAGCTACCCCAAAACCGAAGCGCCCATTATTGCCGTGAAACAAGGCTGGGCAGAGCAACACCCACAAAGTTGGTGGGATTACCTCAAACAAGCCACTGCCGCTATTTTGGCAGACTCAAAAGTGGATAGCGCAGATATCAAAGCTATCGGTATTTCTTATCAGATGCACGGCCTGGTGTGCGTCGACAAAGCACAAAACGTGCTCCGTCCCGCTATCATCTGGTGCGACTCGCGCGGCGTGCCCTACGGCCAAAAAGCCTTTAACGAGCTTGGCGCCGACACCTGTCTGTCGCACTTGCTCAACTCGCCCGGCAACTTCACCGCAGCAAAATTGGCTTGGGTGAAAGAAAACGAGCCCGAACTTTTCGCTCGCATCGACAAGATTATGCTCCCCGGCGACTACATCGCTTGGCGTCTGTCCGGCGAACAGTGCACCACAATCTCCGGCCTCTCTGAATGTATGCTCTGGGATTACAAAGAAAACCACATCGCCAATTTCTTGCTCGACTACTACGGCTTTGACAGCTCTATCATTCCGCAACTTCGCCCCACATTCTCCGAACAAGGACGTGTGAGCGCCGCTGCAGCTGCCGAGCTTGGTCTTGCTGCCGGCACACCAATCACTTATCGCGCCGGCGACCAACCAAACAATGCCCTCTCACTTAACGTCTTCAACCCCGGCGAAATAGCCTCTACGGCTGGCACCAGCGGCGTTGTTTACGGCATCAACGGCACTGTTAACTACGACACTAAATCGCGCGTAAACACTTTCGCTCACGTAAACCACACCACCGAGCAAACTCGCCTTGGCGTGATGGCTTGCATCAGCGGCACAGGCATCCTCAACTCTTGGATCAAACGTAACGTCGCCCCTGAAGGCATCTCTTACGTTGACATGAACAACCTTGCCTCTGAAATTGCTATCGGCAGCGAAGGCGTGAGCATCATCCCCTTCGGTAACGGTGCCGAGCGCGTGCTCGAAAATAAAGAAATAAATTGCTCAATCAATGGCATCAACTTCAATGTGCACGACAAGCGTCACCTCATTCGCGCTGCACAAGAAGGCATCGTCTTCTCATTCAAGTATGGCATTGACATCATGGAGCAAATCGGCATGAACGTTAACAAAATCCACGCCGGTCACGCAAACATGTTCCTCAGCAAAATCTTCCGCGACACCCTTGCCGGTG
The DNA here is from genome assembly GCA_964431795.1 of uncultured Bacteroides sp. Lineage (GTDB taxonomy): Bacteria > Bacteroidota > Bacteroidia > Bacteroidales > Muribaculaceae > CAG-873. The sequence continues at coordinate 788 of CAYSLD010000029.1, read as the reverse complement.
TCACCGGCGCTACTATCGAACTCTATGACACCGACGGTAGTGTGGGCGCTGCAAAAGGCGCAGGTATCGGCGCTGGCATCTACAAAGACAATAACGAAGCTTTCGCCTCACTCCAAAAAATCGAAGTCATTGAGCCCGACCAAAGCAAACGCGCTCAATACATCGAAGCTTATGAGCGTTGGAAAAATCTATTGCTCAAACATATCTCAGATTAATCAACATTTAAACATATCACAAACCTAAATAATTTTTTTTAATCATGGCAAACAAAGAATATTTTCCTACCGTAGGAAAAATCAAATTCGAAGGTAAAGACAGCAAAAACCCGATGGCTTTCCGTTACTACGACGCTGAAAAAGTCATCCTCGGTAAAAAAATGAAAGATTGGTTGAAATTCGCTATGGCTTGGTGGCACACACTTTGCGCTGAAGGCGGTGACCAATTCGGTGGCGGCACAAAACAATTCCCCTGGAATGGTGATGCTGACGTTATTCAAGCTGCTAAAAATAAAGCTGACGCTGGTTTCGAATTCATGCAAAAAATGGGCATCGAATACTACTGCTTCCACGATGTTGACCTCGTTAAAGAAGCTGCTACTATCGAAGAATACGAAGCTAACCTCAAACAAATCGTTGCTTACCTCAAACAAAAACAAGCTGAAACCGGCATCAAACTCCTTTGGGGTACTGCCAACGTTTTCGGCCACGCTCGCTATATGAACGGCGCTGCTACAAACCCCGACTTTGACGTCGTTGCTCGCGCTGCTGTTCAAATCAAAAACGCTATCG
>CAYSLD010000028.1:0-17918 GCA_964431795.1 uncultured Bacteroides sp. | reverse complement strand
CGGTGCAAGCCATGCGGGCGCAAAAGTTTGCGCCCCTACACCCCGTCACCACCCTCACTCTTTACTTGGCGCCTTGCACCATTACTTTTGCTGATTGTTTGCATAGGTTGAAATTATGTGCTAATTTTGTAGTGAAAAGTAAAAACTCACAGATAATCAAAATATAACTGATGATAACTCAAGAGCAATTGAAAGAGGCTATTGACCGTAGAGATGCCCTCAAACGCTATCTAGACGTTGACAATAAGCGAATTCAAGTTGAAGAAGAAGAGCTGCGCACTCATGTGCCTGACTTTTGGGAACACCCAAAAGAAGCCCAAGTGCAAATGAAAAAAATAAAAGATTTGCAGGGTTGGATTAAGGGTTATGAAGAAATTGAAAGTGCTGTTGAAGAAGTTTCAACCGGCTTCGATTTCGTAAAAGAAGGCCTTATAGAGGAGGCAGAACTTGATGCACTCTATGCACAAGCTATTTCACAAATTGAAAAATTGGAGTTGCGCAATATGTTGCGTCGCGAAGAGGATAAGCTTGGCGTAGTGCTTAAAATCAACTCAGGAGCAGGTGGCACAGAGAGCCAAGATTGGGCTTCGATGCTTATGCGTATGTATTTGCGTTGGTGCGAAAAACATGGTTATAAAACCTCTATTGCCAACTTGCTCGACGGTGATGAGGCCGGTATTAAATCGTGCACCATCAACGTAGAGGGCGATTTTGCTTATGGTTATCTAAAAAGCGAAAATGGGGTGCACCGTTTGGTGCGAGTGTCGCCATACAATGCACAAGGTAAGCGTATGACATCGTTCGCTTCAGTCTTTGTCACTCCGTTGGTTGACGATACTATCGAGGTGAAAGTTGACCCGGCCTTTGTGTCGTGGGATACGTTCCGCTCTGGTGGTGCCGGTGGTCAGAATGTGAATAAGGTAGAGTCGGGCGTGCGCTTGCGCTATCAATTTACCGACCCTTATACCGGTGAACAGGAAGAAATTTTGATTGAAAATACCGAAACACGCGACCAACCCAAGAATAAAGAAAATGCAATGCGTCAGTTGCGCTCTATACTTTACGATAAAGAATTGCAACATCGCATGCAAGAGCAGGCTAAGATTGAAGCCGGAAAAATGAAAATCGAGTGGGGTAGTCAAATACGCAGTTATGTGTTTGACGACCGCCGCGTGAAAGACCATCGTACAAACTATCAAACCAGCGATGTAAACGGTGTGATGGATGGCGATATTGATGAATTCATCAAAGCTTTCCTCATGGAGTTTGCCGGTAATGATGCTGAGTAATAATATCATAAAAATGTAACATTCATGCTTCGTGAATGTTACATTTTTGTTTTTAACAATTAAAAAATACACTTTCACACAATAATTTACACTATGTGAGAGTTATATAATATATAGCTAAAATAAATCTTTAATGTAAGTTCTTCGCATTTATGCTTACATTCTAATCCTCAATCTCTTTCCACTATGTCAAAAATATCAGATTTTATCGCTATTTTCGGCGCGCACCAAGCTCTCAAATCAGCTCGCAAGGTTGATGCGCAAGATGTTGACTCTGAATTAGCCGACGGCTATGCAGATCCGGATGTATATTCAAGTCTTGACGTAGAAGATATCTACGACGAAGAAGAACTCGAAAATGCCATTGACGAAGAGTGGGACTAATTTGATTTAAAATAGCGATGCATTAGTGTTGTTGCAATTTGTTTAGCATCGCCGTGAGGAGTGTCAGCAATGTTTTTGTTGCCACTTAATGTCCATTCTCTCTCTATTTCGTACCAATCAAGTGTGTCACCATTTACTGCTGCTGCGAAAAATTTTTGCCAACGCATGCCATAAAAGTGTTTTAGCATACCGGCCCATTGTCGGTATGAGTAGTCGTGTAGACCCGAATTGTCTGAGTTCTCGCGCTCTCCCCAAGTGGTGATGAGTGTGAGCGCATTTTCTTGCAGCCAGTCTTTATCGGCAGCGGTGGTGCCCGGCACTTCATTTGCGATGTTGCGAGCCATATTCACCCATTTGCCAAGCATGAAATCATGGTCGGTTGACAACAATATATCAAGGTCATTAATGAGGTCTATAAATTGCTTTTCGAGTTTGTCGAGCTGTTCTTTGTCGTCACTTTCGTGAGCTGCATCAATGTCTTTTAGTAGTGTGTTGGCGTAGTCGGTAAGTGCTTGTCGTGTGAAATCGACCAAGTCATGTGCGTAATTAGGCCCGCTGAGATTTGCCTCGAGCAGCAAACTTGCTGCTTTGGCTGTTGCTGAGGCATCGTAAAAGAGCCTTGTGCCTCCCCAAGTTGACACGCGGTCAACGTGCCACGATGGGCGAGCGCAGGTCACCGCCTCGTGTGGGCCTTGCAGCGCTGTTGGGCAGTTGAGCACTGTGGTGCGCATCAATTGCCATGCTTCGATAGCTTTTGCGCTATGCGAGCCGTAGCGGCGCACAGTGTAGTCTTCCATCCACATAGCGGGGTCGGGCTTTTCGCTCATCCACGGTAATTCAAAAATCGCATCGTATAGCACCGGCACTTGCTCGATTGACTCGGGTGCGGCGCCAATGCCGCGCAATGTATTCAAACTTTGCTTTGCCGCGCAAAATTCGTTTATGGCCTTATCAAATCGGCCCATGATGCCTGTGCGCCCGCCAAAATTAGGCAATATGCAGTACACCACATCATGCTCTCCGTAAGCATTTAAATTGGGACGACCGTCTGAATACAAGTCGAGCACAATAAGTTTGCTCTTTGGCACATTGCTCAGCACCTTATATTGGTCGCGACTCCATTGCCATTGCTGTATCACCCACTTGGCTTGCTTGTTCGCCTTGGCCATTTGTTTGTAGATGTTAGCGTATGCTGCATCTACGTCAATTTGCGAAGTGTTGGCACCTTCGTGAAACGGGTCCATCGAGTAGTATTTGCTTTTACCCATCACGCGGTGCAGATGCTTGTAGTATTTTGTTGCTACATCACCAAATTGCGCAATATTGGGGTCGAGAATGTGCGGACGGTTGAAGCTGCACCATTTGCCTTGGTCAATAGATGCGATACCGGTTTTTTTGCTGAAATCGCCGGGTATCATGCCGCTATATCCGGGTAATACCGGTTCTATGCCGAGTGAATGCATACGCTCGTTGATTTTGCGGCACAATTGCTCTTGACGCTCATACCACCATTGAGGATTGGGGCCGCCCCATCCCTCAAGATTGTTCATGCCAAACCATGCCATGAAGCAAGGCCCTGCAACAAAATTATTCACTTCGGCATCGGTATAGCCGTACTCTTCGCGCAGCAAGTTGCGCCACACCGTTTCCAATCCTACAATTTGCAGCGGCATATTCACGCCGTGCAGCGCCATCCAGTCTATCTCTTGTTGCCAGCGGTCCCAGGTCCATGTGCTCATAGAGTAGGAGAAGGTGCAATAGTTCAAGTAGTAGCGATAGTCAACACTGCACGTGTGGCTGTCCTCGGCTTGAGGCACGGGCAATGATGCCTTGCTGAGGTCAACACTCGGACAATTCCACGACAAATTGATGTTTGCGTAGTGATTTAGGTACCACCCAATGCCGCAGGTGAGCGCACTCAGTGTAGAGGCTTTGATGTGCGGTTTATTGTCTGCGGCTGAAATAACAAAACTTTCGCCGGCTAAATCGGTGTTAAGTTCGGTTGAAATAAGCTTAGATGCGCCGGGGCCGCCTATGCGTTCAAGCATTGCGATCACAGCTTTCGGATTGTGAATGACCTTGGCAAAAGTGCAGTTGCCAATGAATAGTAAATATATAATGGTGAAAATAATCCGAAATTTCATAACTGTGAGTAGCGTTTTGTGGTTAATTATAAATGTAATTCTTCAGCCAAGAATGTTGAAGTTGGCGATGTGGTCTTGGCTACATCTTCGGGTGTTCCTTCAGCAATAATTTTGCCGCCGTTTTTACCACCGGCCGGGCCCATATCAATAATGTAGTCGGCGCATTTCAGCACGTCGAGATTGTGCTCAATGACTAGCACTGTGTTTCCACGTTCCAGCAAGCGATTGAGCAAGGTGAGCAGAGTGTTTATATCCTCGAAATGCAGTCCGGTAGTTGGCTCGTCGAGCACAAACAAAGTGCGCCCGGTGTCTTTTTTTGCCAGCTCAGTGGCTAGTTTCACGCGTTGGTTCTCTCCGCCTGATAAAGTTGACGATGGTTGTCCCAACTTGATATATCCCAATCCGATATCTTGCAATACCTTGATTTTCTTTACAATTACGGGTATTGATTGGAAAAACTCTACGGCTTGGTTTATAGTCATGTCGAGCACGTCGGCAATAGATTTGCCTTTGAAACGCACTTCAAGCGTCTCGCGATTGTAGCGTTTGCCGTGGCACACCTCGCAGGGCACAAGCACGTCGGGCAAGAAATTCATTTCTATAGTGCGATAACCGTTTCCGCTGCAAGCTTCGCAGCGTCCACCACTAACATTGAAAGAAAAGCGCCCCGGTTTATAGCCGCGAATTTTCGCTTCGGGTAAATTAACAAATAGAGAGCGGATATCAGAGAATACGCCGGTGTATGTTGCCGGATTTGAGCGCGGAGACTTGCCTAGCGGTGATTGGTCTACAGTAACAATTTTGTCAATATTCTCTATGCCTTTGATTGCCTTATAGGGCAGGGGCTCTTGCAGTGAGCGATAGAAATGTTGGCTCAATATGGGTTGCAAGGTGCCGTTGATAAGGCTTGATTTACCGCTACCCGACACTCCGGCCACACAAGTGAGTGTGCCCAGAGGTATGGTCACCGACACATCTTTTAGATTGTTGCCTGTGCAGCCTTCGATAGTGATGCTTTTGCCGTTGCCTTTGCGTCGTGTTTGTGGCACAGGCACACATTTCTTGCCGGTGAGATATTGGGCTGTCAATGTGTCGGTTTTGAGCATCTCGGCCGGAGAACCTTGAAAAACTACTTTTCCGCCTTTGCGTCCGGCAAACGGACCTATGTCAACAATATAGTCGGCATCGAGCATGATGTCTTTATCATGCTCAACAACGATTACGGAGTTTGAGGCATCGCGCAGGCGTTTCAACGAGTCGATAAGTCGGCGGTTGTCGCGTTGGTGCAAACCGATAGAAGGCTCATCGAGTATGTAAAGCACATTCACCAGTTCCGAGCCAAGCTGAGTGGCAAGACGTATGCGTTGACTTTCACCGCCCGACAGAGTTGCCGAGTTGCGATTTAGCTGCAAATACTCCAGACCTACGTCAATCAAAAATTTCAGTCGGTTATTGATTTCTTTGATCACCTCAGCACCGATTTTTTGCTGTGTGACCGATAAATTATCGAGCACGTGGCAAGTCCAATCGTATAGGTCAGAGATGTCCATTTTAGTGAGTGCGGCGATATTCTTGCCGTTTATGAAGAAGTGAAGAGCCTCGCGGTTGAGGCGGTCGCCATTACACTCCGGACAAATGCCGCGCGAGTAAAATTGGCCGCTCCATTTTTGTGCCGCCGACGATGCATCTTCATCTTGTTGCATCTCAATGTATTTTATCACACCTTCATACGACATGAAGTAGTTGCTTGTGCTGAGAGTCTCGGTTTTTATAGCCAAGCGCTCGGTTGTGCCATTGAGTATTTCGCCCATAGCCTCGTCGCAAATCTCGCTTATCGGAGTCTTCAAATCGTGGCCATATTTCTCGCAGATAGCAGCAATCTGCCAGAAAATCATAGAATTCTTATATTTACCGAGGGGCACAATGCCGCCGTTGTAGATAGATTGAGACGTGTCGGGTATAACCTTGTCGCGGTCAATAAGGTTTACATATCCCAAGCCTTTACAGCACGGACAAGCGCCTTGGGGTGAGTTGAACGAAAAATTATGTGGCGCAGGCTCGTGATAAGACAGCCCGGTTGCAGGGTCCATGAGCGATTGGCTGTAGTGCGATACAGAGTCGGTCTCCACATCGTAAATCATCATTTGTTTGTCGCCTTGCTTGAGCGCAGTCTCAATAGTGTCGCGCAAACGGGCGTCGTCCTTATCGCTAACTTGCAAACGGTCAACCACCAACTCCACCGAGTGATTTTTGTATCGGTCGAGCTTCATGCCGTAGGCTATCTCGCAAATCTCACCGTCAACGCGCACGCGCAAATATCCTTTTTTGCGCAGCTGTTCGAACAACTCTTTGTAGTGACCTTTGCGGTTACGCACCAGCGGAGCCAGAATGTATATCTTTTTGCCGTTAAACTTTTCGAGTATCAAGTCTACGATTTTTTCGCGCGTATATTTCACCATTGGTTCTCCGGAAATATAGCTGCGTGCTTCGCCAATGCGGGCATACAAAAGTCGCAGATAGTCGTAAATTTCTGTTGTAGTGCCGATGGTGCTTCGCGGATTGCGGTTTATGGTTTTTTGCTCAATGGCGATCACGGGGCTGAGTCCGGTGATTTTGTCAACATCAGGGCGCTCCAGCGAGCCAAGCATATTGCGAGCGTAAGCCGAAAACGTTTCAATATATCGGCGCTGACCTTCGGCAAAAATAGTGTCGAAAGCCAAGCTTGACTTACCGCTGCCACTCAATCCGGTTATTACCGTGAGTTTGTTGCGAGGTATGGTAACATCAATATCTTTTAGGTTGTGCACGCGAGCGCCGATGACTTCGAGCTGTGAGGCTCCATCGTCGGCAATGGCATCGGTGACATCCATTTTGTTGCTATCATTCATTTCTTTACCCAATTATGATTATATGTAGTATATTTGCACGTAGAACGTTTCAGCGACTCTGCCTTGGGCACGCGCACGTAGTAAGTTTTGCCTGCTTTGTTGGTGAGCGATTGTGAGCGTATCCACATATTCTCTTCGCGCAATTGCGCATAAGTTATGCCGTGTTCTTTTGCCCAATCCGGCCAGCTCTCCACAGCTTCCGATACTTCAATCACTTCGCACTCCGTTGGTTGATACAGCTGTTGCTCGGTGAGCGTAAATCCAAAGTTTTTGGGGTCGTCCATTATTGCCTTCATCGCCATGATGCGAAACACGTAGCGCGATGTCTCGTCAGTGAGATACAAGTCATACGACGAGCTCACACCTTGTTTGGAGAGTTCGCTGCTTATGCGACCTTGGCCGCCGTTGTATGAGGCCATAGCCGACTCCCAATTACCGTATTTAGCGTATGCGGCTTTCAAATATCGGCAAGCTGCAGCCGTAGCCTTTTCAAGATTATAGCGTTCGTCAACCTCGTCGCTAACTTCGAGCCCGTATTGAGTTGCTGCCGACGAAATGAATTGCCACACACCGGCTGCTTTTGCTCCGGAGTAAGCTCGTTGATTGAGGTAGCTCTCCACGCAGGCGAGATATGCCACATCTTCGGGCACACCGTTTTGCTTGAGAATTGGCACAATCACCGGGAAATATTTGTTTGCTCGCTTGATTGTGAGCAGAGTGTTGCCATGCCCGTACACCAAAGCTGTAAGTTCGCGGTCCATACGCTCAAACATATCCATGCGGTCAAGGTCAACCACTTTGCCGCAAAAGTGCATAGACTTAGGTATGGTAGGGTTTATGATAGTTACGTATCCGTGGTTATTGTGTTCGTTGTTATGATCGTTGCAGTATGCTGCTGAGGCAGAGCAGGTCAATGCCAATGCAGCGATGATATATTTGTTGAGTTGCATTATAATTACTTTATTCTGTTTCTGTTGTAGTTGTAGAGTCTGATTTGCCTACGCGCGTCTTGAGTATGTTTATGTCGCCGCTTTTCTTATATTTCACGCCGTCTGAGCCTTCAGCTTTTATGACATAGAAATATGTGCCCGACGGCACAAACTTGCCTTTGTAGCGTCCGTCCCAACCCTGTGAGGGGTCGGTGAAACTGCAAATTTCCGTGCCCCAGCGGTTGAATATGTGACATTCAAATGAGATGAGCGATTGGTAGCTCACTTTCCATTCGTCGTTCACACCATCTTGGTTGTACGGTGAAAAAGCGTTTGGACATTCCAAACTTGAAACGCCGATAGAGATGCTGTACACATCTCCTTCGTAAAAACAGGCTCCGGCATTGTCTCCGGCAATATATCGCACGTATGTTGTGCCTTGATTGTTGAATGTGTAAGTGAATACGTTATCGGAGTATCTATCGAGTATATCTTCAAAATCTGATGTCGATGAAAATTCCCATTCGTGGTAAATCGCGGCATCGGTGGGTATGGCTGTGAATGTAATTTCGCACGGAGCAGAGCCGCCGAGTGTTGACGAGTCTTGCTTTTTCTCGTTGTCAGCTGTATGCTCGGTTTGCACGGCGTATGTCATTGCGCTGACGGCATTAGTGCTGAATGTTTCGGATGTCACCGACAGCTCGCGTCCCCATGCTTGCAGAAAGCGGTCGCCGGTAAGGGTGAATTCTGTGTTGCAGAGTGGGGCATTGACAGTGATGACGCTGCTAAATGACGATGCTTCAGTTTCAGCGGGTATGCTGTTCCACACCTGTGAGTCCTCGTCGTATTCAAGCGTTTGATAACTCACTTTGAGCTGGCGGCTAAGTTCACGAGCTTGACCGTTGATTGTGTAGTAGCTGATTTTATCGCCGTTGCCAATGGGCTCGAGCGTGGTGCGGTTGCAGTCATTTTCTGCGGCTACGTTCAGCCCGTCAAGTGAGAGCTCGTGGTTGGCATAATTCACCACCCAATAATAATACCGGCGGTCACCGTCTTCAATAATGTATCCCATGTCAGACGATGAGGCTGCTATTGAGTATGTGTTGCCGTTTTTTGTGACATTCGTAATTGTTTCGGCATATCCACCGCCGAGTGTGCTGTATCGCGACCACACAACATTTCCGCTCGAAGCTTGATATTCTATGCGCACTCCGGCTGCGGTCTCGATAACATATATTTCATTAAGTCCGGTTGACGACTCGGGCTGCACCGCCACCGGCTTGTTTGCTAATCCGGTGAAAGTCAGTGCGCCGAAAGCATCAACGGCACTTATAATTGTTACAATAGAGATGATTAAACTTTTGTTCATGTTTGCTTTGCGTTGTTTAGCATGAGTGTAACATACAAAGATAAGCAAATTCTAGCGCTTTACGAATAAAAACGCAAAATATTAACACCTTATTTTGTGCGCGCGATAAAAAATGTGCAATCAAGTCTGTGCACGGTTTGGCACTTAAAAAATTTTTTATTAGTTTTGCTGACAATAAAATGAATATATACCATTGCTGTGCTTCGCAGCCATAAAATCTCTCATGCCAAACAATCTGAAAATCCTTCACATCAACACTGTTGCCGCTCCGTCAACAGCTATTGGCTCTATCGTGCAAGCTTTGCACGTCGCCGCTCGCTCTTTCGGCTTTAAATCGGCTATCGTTGCCGGTTACGGTGCGGATGAGCACTCCGACTATGTGATGCAGCCAAAAGTGCGATACTACGCCAATGTGCTTGAAGCCCGCATTACCGGAAATGATGGCTTTGCCGCGAAAGACACCACTTTGCGCATGCTTGAATATGCCAAAAAATACAACCCTGACATTGTGCATCTGCACAACCTTCATGGCTATTACTTGAATTTGCCCTTACTTGCCGATTGGCTTAAGCAAAGCGGCAAGAAAGTTGTGATGACTCTTCATGATAATTGGATGTTCACCGGCCGTTGCGCAGTGCCGCCGCAGCCCGGTTGCGATAAATGGTGTACAAACAGCTGTGAAGACTGCGAGCATAAAATGCGCTATCCCGGTGTGTGGATGCACACCAAGCCGTATTATAAAAATGAGTTGTTTGACGCTTTTTATGTTGTGCCATCGCTCACTGCGCAGCGTAATTTTTTACGCTCAAATCTTGCCGATAAACCTCATTGTGTGATATATAATGGCGTTGATAAGCTTGTGTATCATGGCGAAGGCATAGCGCATAAACTATCTGATGCGAAAGTAAATTTGATAGCTGTGGCCGTGAAATGGGTGCCGATTAAAAATCTTGACGCTCTGTTGCAATTGGCAAAAGTGATGCCCGATGATTGGCATTTGACCATAGTCGGTAAGGCTAAACTTGCGTCAAACAGCAAAATCACTGTGGTCCCGAATATTGACTCTGCTGTGTTGATGGCGCAATACTATCGCGGTGCCGACGTGTTGCTCAGCGCTTCGCTTGCCGAGTCGTTTGGCATGACTGTGGCTGAGGCTTTGGCTTGTGGCACACCCGCAGTGGTCAACAAAAATACAGCCCCTTGCGAACTTATTAACGCCCGCAACGGCGCCGTAGTAGATTATGCAAATGTAGACGAGGTTATTTCAGCCGTGCGCTCTGTTGTCGGCCTAAAAGCAGCAACGTCATTCTCTGCTGCAAATATGGTTGACCGCTACTATGCACTCTACAAATCATTATTAGAAAAATGATAATAATATAGTTAAAAATATATACTTATTGTCTTAAATTTGTGAATATTTCTTTTTTTAGAGAAATAATCACTACCTTTGCAACGATAACAAACGCAAACATTATCACGGGGTAAAACAGACTGAAGTTGTATAATGGCCAAAGTTAAACTATCCCATAGTAAAAACTGAATAATAGACCTATGCGCATCCTCTGGCGAGGATGTTAAATATTTTGCTATATGTTAGAGAGTTTTTTAAAAAATAAAACGTCAGATAGCTTTCGTTCGAAGATAGTCAGCCGCTATTTTAGGGCCGGCTTAGTGGTTGTTATGGATATAACAACCTCATTGTTAGCATCAGTTTGTACTTTGATGCTCTTAGACTTGATATTGCCACATTTCTATTTGAGCGTGCAGCTCTTCTTTGAGTGGATTTTGTTTGCCCTCATTGCTACAACTGTGATGCAATTGGTGGCAAAACCCTATCGTGCAATCATTCGCTACTCTACATTGCGCGAACTCTATCCTACTTGCATTGCTGCATTTGGTAAAGCCGTGATTCTCATCGTGTTTTTGCGATTGCTCAATCCTATGTCGCAAAGTTTTGCCATGCACTGCGGTGTTGTGCTCGTCGATTTGGCAATCACAATCTTCTTTGCAATCTTCTCGCGCATACTCATGGTGATTATGTATAATGTGGTTGTGCGCACCGTTGCCACTCAATCTGAATCGGAACGAGTGCTTGTATATGGCCTCGGCAACGAATCGGTTGGTATGGTCACTCGCTTGCAAAACTCTCCGCACTACACCATTTGCGGTTTCATCAGCTACGACCGCAACCTTCAAGGACACAAAATCGGTGGCCTCCCGGTGTATGACTTCAGCGACCTCGACAGTGTGGCTAAAATTATGGCCGACAGTTGCGCTAACGGTGTGCTTTTTGCCAATTCAAACGATGCCCGCGAAGAGCGCGAGCGTCTTATGAATTATTGCAACGAACTTGGCAACAAAACATATATCGCCCCCGCCATTGACATTGTGCAAGATGGCAAAATCCTAGATAAGGCTATTCGTAAAATTCGCATCGAAGACTTGTTGGGACGTCCCGAAATTCAGCTTTCTATGGACGAAATTATTGCCAACTTCAAAGATAAAACAATTCTCGTTACCGGTGCTGCCGGCTCTATCGGCTCAGAGCTTTGCCGCCAGCTTGCTACATTCGGCATCAAAGAATTGGTGATGTTTGATAATGCCGAAACTCCTTTGCACAACGTGCGTGTTGAGTTTGAAAACGAATTTCCACACCTCAAATTCTATCCTGTTATCGGCGATGTGCGTCAATTGCAACGCCTTGACTTCGTATTCCGTAAATATCACCCGCAAATAGTGTTCCACGCAGCAGCATACAAACACGTGCCTCTTATGGAGGAAAATCCTTGCGAGGCTGTGCTCGTCAATGTTGTTGGCTCTCGTCAAGTTGCCGATAAATGCTTGGAATATGGTGTAGAAAAAATGGTAATGATTTCTACAGACAAAGCTGTTAACCCAACAAACATCATGGGTTGCACAAAACGTCTCGCTGAAATTTATGTGCAATCACTTGGTTTGGCTATTGAAAACGGCACCGTGCAAGGCAAAACCAAATTCGTTACCACTCGCTTTGGTAATGTGCTTGGCTCGAACGGCTCGGTTATCCCTCACTTCAATGCTCAAATCGCCGCCGGTGGCCCTATCACAGTCACTCACCCCGACATTGTGCGCTACTTCATGTCTATCCCTGAAGCTTGCCGCTTGGTTATGGAAGCCGCTACAATCTCTACAGGTAACCAAATCTGTGTGTTCGACATGGGCAAACCTATGAAGATTGTGCATCTCGCAGAGCAAATGATACGTCTTGCCGGACTTAAAGTTGGCGAAGATATCGAAATAAAATTCACCGGTTTGCGCCCCGGCGAAAAACTTTACGAAGAAGTTTTGGCAACAAAAGAAAATACTGTGCCCACAAAACACAAGAGCATATTCATAGCAAAAGTTCGCTCATACGACTACAGCTGTGCTGCAAAAGTTGCTGATGAACTTGCCGTTCTCTCGCGTGCCGTAGATATTCCCACAATGGTCAAACTCATGAAACAGACCGTCCCCGAATTTAAATCAAAAAATTCACCTTACGAAATCTACGACGTAGAAACAAAAGAATAGAAAACTTCATAGCTCGTGCGTGAATGTCACGCACCACATTAGTGAAAGTGTGTCATCGACCGATGGCGCACTTTTTTATGTATACTCCCGGCGCCAATTCTTCATCCTTCGCACTTTATTTTGTAAATTTGTAGCAAATTACTTAATTTATGGATACCAAACTATTTGCCAAACACATTGCCGAGTCGCAGCAAATCAGCCTACGACAAGTTGAAAATACAATAAATTTGCTCGTCGACGGCGCTACCATACCATTTATCAGTCGCTATCGCAAAGAAGCTACCGGCGGGCTCGATGAGGTGCAAATTGCTGCCATCTCACAAGCTTACGACAAACTCATAGACCTTGCCAAACGCAAAGAAACAATACTCGCCACAATTGACGAGCAAGGCAAACTCACTGCCGACTTAAAACTTAAAATTGAAGAGTGCATGGATGCAAATGTGCTCGAAGATATATACCTGCCTTACAAACCCAAACGCCGCACCCGTGCCGAAGTGGCCAGGCAACGCGGACTCGAACCGTTGGCAACTGTGATGATGTTGCAGCGTGAGTATAATATTGACGCTGTGGCTGCTCGATATGTGAAAGGTGATGTTGCTTCGGTTGACGATGCTCTCGCCGGAGCACGCGACATCATCGCTGAGCAAATAAACGAAGATGAACGCTCACGTCGTGTGATGCGCAATAACTTCTCACGCTCGGCAATTATAACCTCTAAAGTAGTGAAAGGTAAAGAAGCCGAGGCTGCAAAATACAGCGATTATTTCGATTTCTCCGAGCCGTTGCGCCGCTGCTCTTCGCACCGTCTGCTTGCTATGCGTCGCGGCGCAGCCGAAGGCGTTTTGCGCGTGTCAATAGGCCTTGCCGACGATGAAATTTGCATCTCTCAGCTAGCACAAAAGTTTGTGCGCAACAACAAATCGTGCTCTCCTCATGTGGATATGGCTTTGCGCGATGCATACAAACGATTGCTCAAACCATCTATCGAAACCGAATTTGCCGCCTCAAGCAAGGAAAAAGCCGATGCTGAAGCTATACGCGTGTTCGCTGCCAACCTGCGTCAACTGCTGTTGGCTCCGCCGTTGGGGCACAAACGTGTGATGGGCATGGACCCCGGATTTCGCACCGGATGCAAGGTGGTGTGCCTTGACCAACAAGGCAACCTTGTGCACAACTGCGCTATCTATCCTCACCCGCCCAAAAATGACTATGCCGGCGCCGCCAAAACCGTTACAGACCTTGTGCGCAAATTCGGCATACAAGCTATAGCTATAGGAAACGGTACGGCCGGACGCGAGACTGAAGCTTTTGTTAACGGCCTTGGCCTTGGCAAAGACGTCATGGTGTTCATGGTCAGCGAAGACGGAGCGTCGATTTATTCAGCATCTAAAATCGCCCGCGACGAATTTCCCGATTATGATGTCACTGTGCGCGGCGCTGTCTCTATTGGTCGCCGTCTCATTGACCCGCTCGCCGAACTCGTGAAAATCGATCCTAAATCAATTGGAGTGGGGCAGTATCAGCACGATGTAGACCAAACTATGCTCAAAGACTCTCTTGACCGCACTGTGGAGAGCTGTGTGAACCTTGTTGGCGTAAACCTCAATACGGCCAGCAGCCACTTGCTGACATACGTGTCGGGCTTGGGTGCCGCACAAGCAAAGCGTATAGTTGACTATCGCACCGAAAACGGCCCATTCTCTTCACGCCGCGAACTGCTCAAAGTGCCGCGACTTGGCGCTAAGGCCTTCGAACAGTGTGCCGGATTTTTACGCATTCCCGGCGCAGAAAATCCGCTCGACAACTCTGCCGTTCACCCCGAACGTTATGCACTCGTTGCACAAATGGCTCGCGACCTCGGCTGCTCTGTTGCCGACCTTATGAAGAACAAGGCTCTGCGTGCTCAAATCAAACTCGAACGATATGTGAACGACACCGTGGGTATGCCAACTCTCAACGATATTATGCGCGAACTCGACAAACCCGGACTTGATCCGCGCGACACCATACAAACATTCAGCTTCGACCCAAATCTGCGCACCTTCGACGACCTGCGCATCGGCATGATTGTGCCCGGAATTGTGTCGAATGTCACTGACTTCGGCTGCTTTATCGACCTCGGCATCAAAGAAAAAGGTTTGTGCCACATATCACAACTCAGCAACACCTACGTCAAAGACCCCTCAACAGTCGTTAGCCTGCATCAACAAGTTGCTGTGAAAGTCATTGGCATTGACCAACCTCGTCATCGCATTGCCTTGTCAATGATTATTGATTGATTTTTTTCAACTTCTCAAAATTGATTTGTCACTCAAATAGTTGTAAAATTTCAAGATTATTACTAACTTCGCAGCGCAAAACGAAAAATCTCAAAACTACATAAAATTACTTAGCTAATGATTAACGCTCAGGACATCAAAAACGGCACTTGCATCCGCATGGATGGTCGCCTCTATTTCTGCGTAGAATTCCTTCATGTTAAACCCGGTAAAGGTAACACCTTTATGCGTACAAAACTCAAAGACGTTGTTGACGGTCGCGTGCTCGAACGTCGCTTCAACATC
This sequence comes from uncultured Bacteroides sp., assembly GCA_964431795.1. Lineage (GTDB taxonomy): Bacteria > Bacteroidota > Bacteroidia > Bacteroidales > Muribaculaceae > CAG-873. The sequence continues at coordinate 2,799 of CAYSLD010000028.1, read as the reverse complement.
GGCGAAAAACTTGAAGACGTGCGCGTTGAACGTCGCCCCTATCAATACCTTTACGCTGAAGGCGAAGACGATATCTTCATGAACAACGAAACTTACGAGCAAATCCCTATCTCTAAAGAACTCGTTACCGGCGCTGCTTACATGAAAGAAGGCGACACTGTTGAAGTTGTTAGCGACGCTTCTACTGAAACTGTGCTTTACGCTGAAATGCCCACCAAAGTTATTCTCCAAATCACTTACACAGAGCCCGGCATCAAAGGCGACACTGCTACTAACACCCTCAAACCTGCTACTCTCGAAACAGGTGCTACAGTGCGCGTGCCCCTCTTCGTGAACGAAGGTGACATGGTTGAAGTTGACACTCGCGATGGCAGCTACGTGCGCCGCGTGAACGCTTAATACTTCACATCTACTTATACAAAACAGCAAACGAGCGCTTTTTCGCACTCGTTTGTTGTTTTTTTATGCTCAAAACTCTATTTTTTATCTTAGAGTTTTGTTAACTTTGCATTCGCAATTTAATAATTCATTTTTTTTATATCTTTTCTTCTGCTCATCAATGCTTAAATTTCTCAAAAATATGCTGCAATTGTTCCTGGCCCCCGCTAAAGGCTGGGAGGAAGTAGAGCACCTCAACGAGTCGCCCCTCAAACTTATGGACAAAGGCCTCAACCCGCTGCTTGCCATACTTGCAATCACCGCTTTTTGCCATGGCTTTTACGGCTCGCAACCTTTCGAAATAGGCACTCAACTGCTCACCGCCTTGAGCCAATTTATAGCATATTTCTTAGGCGTGATGTTTGGCCGCGCTATGTTCGAATCGCTCATGCCATATTTCACCGGACAGCCTGTTAATGCGCTGCGTGCTCACACCGTGGTGGTTTACGCTATCGGATTGATGACAGTTAACCGTATTATTCAAAATCTTTGCCCCATTGACCTCGCCGTGCTTTGGTTTTTGCCAGCTTTTGTGGCTATGGTCATTTGGCAATCACGCATCTATTTGTCTGTGAAACCTGACCGTAGCGGCCAATTCTTTATTTTCGCCGTTGCTGTGCTCATAGCCGCTCCTATTATTTTCTATCAACTACTCGATTTATTAGTTTGACACTATGAAAAAGATGACATTTAAAGAAGTTAATATCAAGAACCGCCGAGCTACTTTCGACTATGCTATCGGCGATACCTTCACTGCCGGAATTGTGCTGACCGGTACGGAAATAAAATCAATCCGTATGGGCAAAGCAAGTTTGGTCGATACTTATTGCTATGTGAACAATGGCGAAGTGTGGGTGAAAAATATGTATATCGCCGAATATTTCTACGGCACTTACAACAACCACACCGAGCGTCGCGACCGCAAACTCTTGCTCAACAAACGCGAAATCGACAAGCTTGACAAGGCGAACAAAGAGCCCGGCAACACCATCGTGCCAATGCGCATGTTCATCAGCCAACGCGGTTACGCCAAGTTGGTCATTGGAATTGGCCGTGGTAAAAAAGAATTTGACAAGCGTCAAAGCATAAAAGAGCGCGAAGACAAACGCGCCATGGCCCGTATGTTCCAAAAACGCTAAGGCCTACGCATCACAAGCATCAATTTATTCCCCATACAGTCGGTGACTCCGAGCAATCGGCAGTCACCGCCTTGCTTTACACCCAACTTCGCACGCAGCGCATCGGCCGTCATGCCAAAATTGCGCACGGCAACGTCTATGCGCGGATATTCACTTTTCACCCGCTTTATGTTCTTTGATTGCCATGCTATGATGCGCTCCACGCGCCACACTTCGGCCGGCGCCGCATCTATGCGTTCGGCGCTAAAAAATACGTGTGTGTTATTGTGCAACTTGTTCAGCCCATATCGTGAAGCCAACAATCGCATTGGCGCAGCCTTCATGACCGCCGGCATTGGCTCGTACACGTAGTTATCCTCGGCAATATTGCAGCAAATTGGGGTAGGGGCTGCGCTCTCCTCGGCAAGTGTGTAGCTAAAGTCGCTGCTCGTCCCGTCACTGTTCACCGTGACGGCATGAATGGTGGGCACGTGTTCGTCTCCGCTCAAATCAACTGTTGCCACAAGCTCCTTACATTCGGTGTGTGTGCCTATGGCATACATATCTGTCACTCCGCTGAGTTCACGCAATGTTTGCGTGATGTCAAGCATAGGCGACATTTTTACCACCATACGCTTAAAATGTTTTGACAATTCGGGTAACAATTCCACAACATTCGGCTCGCAATCTGACAGCGCATACGCACGGCCTCCGCTTTGGGTGCGCCGCGCCGGGTCGATAAACGCTACATCGCCCGATAAAGCGCCGTCTCTGAGCAGCGCACAACTATCGCCGTTTATCACTTTCACATTCTCATAACCCAATCCTTGTGCATTGTGCACAACTGCTGCTGCAACCGCCTCCTGACGCTCCACAGCCGTCACGCTCTTCGCGATATCGGCCATGTGCAAGCAGTCTATCCCCAGGCCACTTGTCAGGTCGCACACACTTTCTCCCTCAACGATAAGCGATCGGTGAAAAACAGCCAGCGCATCAGACGTGCACTGCTCCCCGGCTAAGCTGTTCGGAAAAATAAATCCATCAAACTTTGCCAACGTATCACTTATCTTTTTGCCGAATTTCTTGCGACACTCTATTTGCAAAATTGCCGGTTCATAGTCAATGTTGCCTTGCACACCATGATATTTAAGCCGCAAACGCGACACATCTTCATTGATATGATCACTCACAAACTTCCAAAATGCAGCTCCAACTTCCGGCATAATCAAATATATTAAAATTA
>CAYSLD010000027.1:0-18144 GCA_964431795.1 uncultured Bacteroides sp. | reverse complement strand
AAAAAAGCTGCTCGGGGTGCGAGCAGCTTTCGGAGTATTTTTGTGTGAGGGTTATCACTTTTTGAGTGACCACTCATAGCCGTCTTTGGTGTCTTTGACTTCAAAGCCAATAGCAGCGAGGCGGTCGCGAATAAGGTCGCTCATAGCCCAATCCTTGCGAGCTTTAGCATCGCGGCGCAAGTCGAGCAACAGATTTACCGCATCCTCAAACGGTTTGAGGGCATCGGTATTTCCACCTTCAACGAGGTCAGTCTTCACACCAAGTATTTCAACCAGGAATGTTTGCATCAGCCCTTTGAGAGCCTCAATTTGCTCGGCAGTGGCTGTTGCCTTTCCATCGTTCACTTGGTTTATCAGACGACAAGCATCGAAAAGGTTTGCAATTACCATCGGGGTGTTAAAGTCGTCGTCCATCGACTCGTAGCACTTTCTCTCGATTTCGGCGATATCAGTGTCGAGCGTAGAGGTTGCCGACGGTTTGAGGTCGGCAAGACGGCGATATCCTTCAAGCATACGTCCAAGAGCCTTCTCAGCGCTTTGCAGAGCCTCATTTGAGAAGTCTACAGTGCCGCGATAGTGCGCTTGCAGTATGAAGAAACGGATGGTCATGGGCGAGTAGGCCTGAGTGAGCAACGGATGACTTCCGGTGAAAAACTCTTCAAGGGTGATAAAGTTGCCAAGGCTCTTACCCATCTTTTTGCCGTTGATGGTAATCATGTTATTGTGCATCCACACCTTCACAGACGGACATCCGTTGTGCGCCACAGACTGTGCTATTTCACACTCGTGGTGGGGGAATTTGAGGTCCATGCCACCGCCATGTATGTCAAACTGTGTGCCCAGGTATTTTTCGCTCATAGTTGAGCACTCAAGGTGCCATCCGGGAAATCCTTCACTCCAAGGTGAAGGCCAGTGCATGATGTGCTCGGGAGCTGCTTTTTTCCATAGGGCAAAGTCAGCGGGATTGCGTTTTTCGGCTTGACCGTCAAGAGCGCGCGTTGTGGCGAGGAGCTCGTCAATGTTGCGGCCCGACAGCTTGCCGTAGCCATAGTCTTTGTTAAACTTAGGCACATCAAAATATACCGAGCCTTCGCTCTCGTAAGCGTATCCGGCTTCAAGTATCTTTTTGATATACTCAATCTGCTCGATGATGTGGCCTGATGCGTGCGGCTCAATTGAGGGCGGCAACACATTGAGGGCATTCATTGCATCGTGGTAGCGATTGAGATAGTATTGCACAACCTCCATAGGCTCAAGCTGTTCAAGCCTTGCCTTTTTGGCCACCTTGTCCTCGCCGTCGTCGGCATCATGTTCAAGGTGTCCAACGTCAGTGATGTTGCGCACATAGCGCACTTTGTAACCGAGGTGTCGGAGGTAGCGTGCAACGACATCAAAAGTGATAGCCGGACGCGCATGGCCTAAGTGGCCGTCACCGTAAACAGTGGGACCACAAACGTACATACCCACAATGTCGGGATGCAACGGCTTGAAGGTCTCTTTCAGGCGCGTGAGCGAGTTATAGATGGTGAGATTGTTCGCTTTCATTGTTTAGTTTAAACCGTTATTGTTGGTTCCTTCGGGTTGATTTTTGGGGAGTTTACGCTCGATTTCGCCGAATGTTGCTTCGTATTTTGTGAGGTTGTCACGGAGTGCGAAAAGGAGGTTTTTAGCATTCTCGGGAGTCATGATCACACGAGTTTGCACTTTTGCTTGTTGCATGTTGGGTGCTACGGCGATAAAATCGAGGTAGAATTCAGTGCCTGAGTGTGCGATAACTGCGAGGTTTGAATAGTGACCTGCTGCTACTTCGGGAGTAAGTTCGATTTTTATCTCGTTTTGTTTCTTTTCCATTTTGAATAATTGTTTTGTGGGTTATTAAATTGGGTTAATTAGGTTATTCCAAGGGTTTGATTGTGCTAAGTCCGCCAAGTTCGAATGTTTCGCGACCCGAGCCTCCGCCAAGCGGGCTCCACACAAGTTGAAATGTGCTGCAACGCTCCATCAACTCTGTGATGTCAAATGAAGCGTAGATATTTGATTCGACAGCCTCAACACCAATGCCATCGCTCTTGAACAGCAATGTCACTACCGGATATTTTTGATCTAAAGTCGACTCATCAAGTATCAAGCGGAACTCTTTAGGTGCCTCATATATCTCGGCTGTAGCGTAGATGTTCAGATATTTTCCGGTCACCCATGCAGAAATTAGGCGTACCGACTCGTTAGTGCCGGTGTACGAGCCAACCTCTATCGGGCTATTGATAATATCTGTATATCCTTTGAGGGTTATCGACGAGTTTGTGTATGCACTCACTCCTGTGGGCAAAGTGTAGGCAATGAGCAAACGCTCACCAACCTTGACCACGGTGGTGTCTACGCGCTGAGTGGTTGTCAGAACGACAGCTGACGATGTGGCATCTTTTTGCACCACAAACGAACTTCCATTGTCATTCATTGACTTGAGTGTTGCTATATCATATTGATACTCCTCACCGCTGTCAACTTCATTGCTTGAAGAGTTGCACGAGGGCATGAGCATTACAACAATAGCTGCGAAAAGAGAGTAAAATAAGGTACGTTTCATATCACGTTGTCTTGTGGGGTTTGTAATGTTTCGTCCGGTTGTTCATCCGGTTGTTCATCTATTTGATTGTCTGAGGGCTCTTCGGCCAAGTCAGTAACTATGGGCGGGGTGGGGACTGTTACCAATCCGTCAACAACATGCACCACGCGGTCACAGTCGGCGGCAAGACTCTCATCATGTGTCACTATAACAAAAGTTGTGCCAAGAGTGTCACGAAGCTCAAAAAACAGATTGTGTAAATCCTTTCGGTTGGCACTGTCAAGACTTCCTGACGGCTCGTCGGCCAGCACTACTGACGGATTGTTTATCAGTGCTCTCGCCACTGCTCCACGTTGCGCCTCACCGCCCGACAACTCTTTGGGACGATGCTTGCAGCGGTCGCCAAGACGCAGCATTTCAAGCAATCTGCGCGCCTCGGCAAAGGCTTTTGTGCGCGATGTGCCCGCCAGCAATGCCGGCAATGCCACATTCTCTACAAGGCTAAACTCAGGCAACAGCCTGTGCATCTGAAACACAAAGCCGATGTTGCGATTGCGAAATTGCGACAATTTTCGGTCGGACAACGTGGTGACATCTACTCCATCGTAGAGCACCTTGCCCGAGTCGGCACGGTCTAACGTGCCCAAAATTTGCAGCAAAGTGGTCTTACCCGCACCACTCGGGCCTACTATCGAGGTCACCGAGCCGGGCTCTATTTCCAGCGAGATGCCGCGAAGCACCTCTACCTTGCCAAAACTTTTATGTATGTCGCGCAATTCTATCATAGTGCGTAAAATAATATTACAACGTGCGAATTTACGAAAAAAAACTATTTATCGCATTATTTTTCCGATAATTTATCATTTACCCCGTTTTAACACCCTTAATGATTTGCATTTACAATATAATTGATATATCTTTGCAGTGTAAATGATATCACTATGGAAGCAATTATCACTAGAAAATCAACAATGTTTCGCCTCCGCAAGGAATTAGTGGAGCGACTTAAACAGTTGGCGGCGCAAGACAATCGAAGCCTCAACAACTATGTAGAAACTATCCTAATGGATGCAGCATATAACACTCCTAATGCCACCACACGTAAAGCAATAGAAGAAGCAAGAAATGATGCTAATCTTACATCTGTCAATATGGATAGCTATGACTCATTCATTAAATCATTAACAGCAGAATGAAAGAGATTAAAAGTGGCCGTCAATTTAAAAAAGATTTTAAACGCTACTTAAACCAACCCAAAAAACTTCATAAACTTTACGCTTTAATTGATTTGTTGCGTAAGGGTGAGCCTATACCAAAAGAATATAAACCACACATGTTAATCGGAGATTATGCCGGGCACATGGAATGTCATATTGAAAGTGATTTCCTCTTAGTTTGGATTGATGAAACGACTAACACTATAAAACTTATCCGTTTGGGTAGCCACTCCGAAATTTTCGGATAGATCTATGAATCATAAAAAGCCTATTATTTCATGAAATACAGAAACCGGTTGATTCGCTATAACACGTTTTTTGTTGTTGCCATGCTCATTTCTTTGGTGGGCATTTTTGCTTGGCGATTTGCAACCTACTACTACGCCGACGACCTAAACTATATGCACGTTGCCCTCAACACCGAGGAAAACGACTTTTGGCGCTGTTTGGGTCGCCCCGTCGAAACATTTGGCGACGTCATCGAAAGCTCTATCAACCACTACAATTTGGTGAACAGCCGATTGGCCAATATTGTGTGCATAGCAACAATGACACTGCCACGGTGGGCTACAAATCTGCTCGATGCTACCATGGCTTTCGCTATGCTGATTTTATTACTCAAAGCTGCCGGAGTGCGTCTGCGTCACACCGGCATATCGCTGACAATATGGGCAATCGCCTTGTTTTGGCTGGCATTTCCGTGGTACGACAACATGCAATCATCGTGTTTCGTAGACAACTACGTGTGGACATCTACGTTTGTGCTGGCCGTAATTGTGCTATTCAAACAGCCTGACAAGCTAAATAAATGTCAAATTGCCGCAACCTGCTTGCTTGCCCTCGCCGCTGCATGGATGCACGAAGCCTTCGGTTGCGCGTTGGTAGCCTACTCATTTATGACCTGGCTGCTCGGCCACAAACGCTATCGCAAAACACGATTTATCATCGGTGTGGCAATGTGCATAGGCCTAATAATAGGCCTCGCCGGAGCCACAACACAACGCATTGATGCATACGCCGAAAGCGCTAACTTCTTCGAACTGGCACGATACCTAATCACTCAATACGTTAGCCAATCGTGGCCAACCATTCTTGCCATAATCGTCACAATCATCACACGCAAACGTCTTGGCAAATACCGATTTAAAGCTCTGCGCGTGCAAACAATAGCCTGCTTTGTGGCTATAGCCGTGAGCTACATCATTGCCTTTAAGGTAGTATTTACGCGCCGTGCTATTTGGAATGCCGACCTATTTGCCGTGGTGCAAACACTGCTGTGCTTATACGCAATGACTCGCCGCAAGCCGCACACCTCGCGGATTGTTGCCATTGCTTGCTCATGTGCAGCATTGCTTTACGGTCTATGGTTTTGCGAATTGGTAAAGTGGCAAAACAAATTTGCCAACGAAACTCGCGACTTGCTGGCTGAAGCAAAGAAAGTGAAAGATTCACTAATGTACTACGATATTACACCTAACCACGAAGTGCCGTTCTATTTGCTTGGCATAGTTAACGGCGGATGGAATTGCGAGATATTTCGCAATGTGATTCTTGGCGAATACACTTGCCATCAAACCGGCATAATTATTTTGCCTACTGCCTATCGCGGCATACCTCTCGACAGCCTAAATTTGGGCAAAGACACACAGCTAAAAGGAGTGTGGCCTGTTGTCTATAGCGAGAATAAAGACATTCAAGCTCAAGCAATGTTCACCACACCAATGCCGGCCGTAACACCTATTGACCGCGCTCTGATGACATTGTTGCCCGACACTGTATATGCTCCGGTAAGCATAAGTAGTGATGGTTTTTCTCTGGAACGCAACAACAAAAGATACTACTTATACATCATGCAAGGCGGACGAACGCTGAAACATCGCAAATTCATCGGCATTGTCGACCAATAAAACTTGCCAAAAGTGACTTTTTTGTCAACGAAAACACCTCGAAATGTGTTTAGTTATAAACTACCCTTTTACTTTGGCAAAGTTTTTGTAACTTTGTACTCTGAATTATAACAACATAAACATAAAATATAGCTTATGTCAATAGACCAAATTATATCTTCTGCTGTCAGCAACGCCGTTAAAGCTCTTTACGGCGTGGAAACTCCTGCTGAACAGATTGTGCCCCAAGCCACTCGCAAAGAGTTTGAGGGCAACGTTACCGTTGTGGTTTTCCCCTGGGTGAAAGCCGCTCGTAAAGCTCCTGAAGCTGTTGCAACCGAGATTGGTAATTGGTTGGTCGCTAACGAACCTGCTGTTAAAGACTTCAACGCCGTCAAAGGCTTCCTAAATATCGTTATCGAGCCCACGTTCTGGGACTCTGTGCTCAGCCACATCGCCGCTACCGATAACTACGGCATCACTGTCGCTACCGAGTCGTCTCCGCTCGTGATGGTTGAATACTCTTCACCCAACACTAACAAACCCCTGCACTTGGGCCACGTGCGCAACAATCTGCTCGGATACAGCCTCTCTGAAATACTCAAAGCTTGTGGCAACCGCGTGGTTAAAACTAACATCGTTAACGACCGCGGCATCCACATCTGCAAATCTATGCTCGCTTGGCTAAAGTGGGGCAACGGCGCAACTCCCGAGTCTACAGGCAAAAAAGGCGACCACCTCATCGGCGATATGTACGTGGCTTTCGACAAACACTACAAAGCCGAGGTTAAAGAGCTCATGGAGACTCAAAAACTCAGCCAAGAAGAGGCCGAAAAAGCTTCGCCCCTCATGCTCGAAGCTCGCGAAATGTTGCGCAAATGGGAGCAAAAAGACCCCGAAGTGCGCAAACTTTGGAGCATGATGAACAATTGGGTGTATGCCGGTTTCGATGAAACATACAAACGTATGGGCGTAAACTTCGACAAAATTTACTACGAGAGCGACACATACCTCGAAGGTAAAGAAAAAGTGCTCGAAGGACTCGAAAAAGGCATCATGTACCGCAAAGAAGACGGCTCTGTTTGGGCTGACCTCACCGGCGACGGCCTCGACCACAAACTTTTGCTCCGCTCTGACGGCACTTCTGTCTACATGACTCAAGATATTGGCACCGCAAAACTTCGCTACCAAGACTTCCCCATCGACAAAATGATCTACGTTGTTGGTAACGAACAAAACTACCACTTCCAAGTGCTCTCATTGCTGCTCGACAAACTCGGATTTGAATGGGGTAAGAGCCTCGTACACTTCAGCTACGGCATGGTTGAGCTGCCCGAAGGTAAAATGAAAAGCCGCGAAGGCACCGTTGTTGACGCCGACGACCTCATGGAAGAAATGGTGTCTACCGCCCGCGAAGTTTCTGCCGAACTTGGCAAACTTGATGGTGTGAGCGATGACGAAGCTGCACAAATCGCCGAAACAGTCGGCCTTGGCGCACTCAAATACTTCCTCCTCAAGGTTGACCCCCGCAAGAATATGACCTTCAACCCCAAAGAGTCAATCGACTTTAACGGCAACACAGGCCCATTCATCCAATACACCTACGCTCGCATTCGCTCTGTGCTCCGCAAAGCCGAAGAAGCCGGATATGCTCCAGCTGACTATTCTGCCGTGGTGCCTTGCGACAAAGAAATCGAGCTCATACAAATGCTTGCCGACCTCCCCGCTACTGTTGCCGAAGCCGGCCGCGCTTACTCTCCGGCACTCATCGCCAACTATGCATACGACCTGGTGAAATGCTACAACACATTCTACCACGATTGCCCCATACTTCGCGAAGAAAATGCTGCCGTGCGCTCTATGCGCCTCGAGCTCAGCCGTCAAACTGCTCGCTGCGTGAAAACAGCCATGGGTCTTCTCGGCATAAACGTGCCCGAACGTATGTAACACAATGAACTTTGCGGCCCCCGCATAAGTTATACTAATCCGATAAAAAACTCATAGAAACAATGAACAATTACCCTCCTCAATTCAATCAAAACGCTTACAGTGCTAACTTTGTTACCACAGTGAGCAGCGTGATGAAACGCGTGTATCTTAACATGACCTTGGCACTTGTTGTCACCGGTTTTGTTGCTCTGTTTTGCGCAAGCAGCTACGCATACCTAAACTTCTTGTTCTCACATTCGTGGGCTCTGCTCGGTTTGTGCTTAGTTGAACTTGGTTTGGTGTTCGGACTCTCTGCCGGTATTAACCGCCTCAGCAGTGCCACTGCCGCCCTGCTGTTTTACGCTTATGCCGTTATCAACGGCATGACCATGGCCCCGATATTCCTCGCATATACCGGTGCCTCAATTGCCAAAACATTCTTCATAACAGCCGGCACATTTGGCGCCATGTCTATCTACGGATATTTCACCAACCGCGACTTAACTAAATTTGGCAACATATTCTTTATGGGCCTCATTGGTTTGATTATCGCTTCAGTTGTGAATATATTCCTCAAATCGAGCGGCTTGGATTGGATTATTTCGCTCGTCGGTGTTGCTCTTTTCATCGGCCTCACCGCTTGGGATACACAAAAAATCAAACAAATGGCAATGGTGATGCCCGAATCGTCTGTTGGCCGTCTCGCCATTCTCGGCGCTCTCAGCCTATACCTCGATTTCATCAACCTTTTCCTCTACTTGCTCCGTTTCTTCGGAAACTCTCGCGACTAAAACTCACGTTCACACTATACCACAAAGGCACAGCCACGGCTTGTGCCTTTGTGCTTTATATATGAAAAAAGAATACGCCATATTGCTTAAGCTGTCACTGCCCATACTCATCGGGCAGCTCGGAGCTATTGCCACCGGTTTTGCCGACAACATTATGCTCGGCCACTACTCTACCGAGGCTCTGGCTTCGGCTTCGTTTTGCAACAACCTTTTCAATATGGCAATATTCGCTTGTATGGGTTTCAGCTACGGCGTCACTCCGCTCGTAGGCGCTCTGTTCAGCAATGGCGAGGCCTCTAAAATTGGCGGCACCGTGCGCGCGGCAGTGATAATGAACACTGTGTTTTGCGTGGTTGTCATGGCCATAATGAGCGGGGTGTATCTCAATCTTGACCGCATGGGGCAGCCCGAAGAACTATTGCCGCTGATACGCCCGTACTTCCTCATCAGCATCATCGGCATGCTGCCTATTGCCATATTCAACGTCTTTGCTCAGTGGAGCTATGCCATCAACAACACAAAACTGCCAATGTGGATTGTTCTTGCCGGAAATGCTATTAACGTCATCGGCAACTACATATTGATATTCGGCAACTTTGGCATGCCTGAAATGGGCTTAATCGGTGCCGGTGTGAGCTCTTTCATTGCCCGCATGATTGGCCCGATAACTATCATGGCCGTATTCTTCACGGCGCGCAAATATCGCAGCTATCGCGACGGATACACTTCAAGTCGCACTACGGCAGAGCTCACGCGCACTATTTGGCGCACATCGCTACCGTTGAGCCTGCAAATGACATTCGAAACAGCTGCATTTTCTATTGCCGCTGTGATGTGTGGACTGCTTGGCAAAGTGCCCTTGGCCGCCTATCAAATAATCATTATCACCGGAACACTCGGATTTTGCATATACTACTCGGTCGGCACTGCCGTGTCGGTGCGCGTAGCAAATGCCAAGGGGCGCGACGACAACCGCGCGATGCGTCGCTCGGCTTGGGCCGGATACCACATACTGCTCGTAATAATGTGCCTCTCGTCGCTTACTTTCATATTCTTGGGGCAACCGATTATGTCTGTCTTTACCGACGACCCCGCAGTGTTGGCCTGCGCCGTGAGCTTGATACCACCACTTGTGCTATACCAACTTGGCGATGCCACACAAATAAACTTTGCCGGAGCTCTTCGCGGCACCGCAAATGTCACACCAATGTTGTGGATAGCATTTGTGAGCTATATGATTGTGGGCATACCCGCAACTTACGCGCTATGTTTCACGGCTAAACTAGGCTTATACGGCATTGTGCTCAGCTTTTCGGTGTCACTTTTTATGGCTGCAGCACTATTTTTACACCACTTTTTGAAATCAACAAAAAAATAAACTTATGACAGTCACAGAGTTTGCTCATAGCGTTATCACACAGCTACCTTACACCCCCAACGAACAGCAGCGACAAGTGATAGAAGTGCTTGCACGTTTCTGCTCGCCGGCTCACAATGCCGACGGCAAAGACCGTGTGTTCATTCTTAACGGCTATGCCGGCACCGGCAAAACATCGCTCACGGGTGCTTTGGTGCGCGCTCTGCACTTCGCCGGACTGTCTACGGTGCTACTTGCCCCTACCGGACGCGCTGCGAAAGTGTTTTCGGCTTTTGCCGGACAACCGGCCTACACCATACACCGCCGCATTTATCGCCACTCGCTCAACGGCGAGACTCCGGGCATGCAAGACAACAACTCAAAAAACACTATATTCATTGTCGACGAAGCCTCAATGATTGCCGGCACAGATGAGCCGTCGGGATTAAATTTGCTGCGCGACCTCATTCACTACGTATATAGCGGCCAAAGCTGCCGCATGATTTTACTCGGCGACACCGCTCAACTGCCGCCCGTAGGCTGTGAATTTTCCGCCGCTATGGACCTTGATGCGCTACGCAGCTACGGTCTCACCGTCAGCCGCGCCACACTAACTGCCACAGCACGCCAGCACGAGCTATCAGGCATACTTGCCAACGCAACCTGGCAACGACGCGCCATGCGCCAAGACCCCATACCCATGCCGCAACTCTACACCCGCGCCTACAATGACGTGCACATTGTCACCGGCGAAGATTTGCCCGAAGTGCTCGACACTGCCTATCGCCGCGACGGCATCGAAGAAACAATTCTCGTCACGCGCTCTAACTACCGCGCCACCGAGTTTAACCGCGCCATCCGCACCGAAGTGCTTTACCTCGAAGAGGAAATTGCACGCGGCGAACTTATGCTTATCTCAAAAAACAATTACCATTGGAGTAAAGGTGTGAAAGGTCTTGACTTTGTGGCAAACGGCGACATTGTGTCGGTTGAACGTGTGCACGGCACCGAGACAAAATACGGCTTTCGCTTTGCCGACGTCACTCTCTCTATGCCCGACCGCGAGGTGCAATTCGACGCTAAAATCATGCTCGAAACGCTCAACAACGACTATGCTGCACTGCCCACGGAACGTCTGAAAACCCTCTACAATGCCATTCTAAATGACGGCGACCTATTCGCCGCCGAGACCCCTTACGAAACCCGCATACGCGCACTGCGCACCAACCCGCATTGGAATGCCTTGCAGGTGAAATATGCATACGCCGTGACTTGCCACAAAGCGCAAGGCGGACAGTGGAAAAATGTTGTGGTTGATATGGGCTACATTCCGCCCGAGGCTATGGGTTTGGAGTTCTACCGCTGGCTCTACACAGCAACAACGCGTGCCAGAGAGCAACTCTACTTCCTCAACCCCGCAAGCGAAGAGTGAGCCTTAAAAGCACTCGTGGCGCAAATTATAATGATTGCGCAAAGCCTCAAATGTATCAGGATTTTCTCGCAAATTTTTGTCGTCGAGCATAGGATTGTAGCTTGACAGCACTTCCTGTATGCGCACCGACGTCGGCGCATCGCCCGGCGTAGGCACATCAACACGCACTTGCGGCAGCCCAAAGTGACGGCAAAGAGCGTCGAGCACCATTGTTGTTGCGCGCACCTTTCCCTCAAAACTATATCCAGCTATATGCGGTGTGGCGATTGAAACCTTGTCCAATAAATCGCGCATAATAGCCGGTTCTCCCTCCCATGTATCTATAACTGTCTTACTCACTTGCGCCATCCCAATAGCACTCACAAGTGCTGCATTGTCAACAACACCTCCGCGCGCAGCATTTATGAGCATAGGGCTACGACGCAATGAGGCGAAAAATTTAGCGTCGGCAAGGTGAAATGAGGCATCTATACCCTCACGCGTGAGAGGCGTGTGAAATGTGATTATATCGGCCTTCTCGGCTATGTCGGCAAGTGTGCTCCATTGGTCACCACCTTCCACACGCTGACGTGGCGGGTCGCACAACATCACGCGCATATCAAGTGAGCGTGCCCATTGCTCCACAATGCGGCCCACATGACCCACACCAACAATACCGATAGTGTGTTGGCTGATGGGGCGATTTATCAACGACGCTATGCACGAAAACACATATTGAGCCACGGCCGGAGCATTGCACCCCGGAGCATTAACTGCATATATGCCGTTTGCCGCACACCATGCGCGGTCTATATGGTCAAAGCCTATTGTCGCAGTACCAACAAAGCGGCATCGGCTGCCACTCAACAAAGCCTCATTGCAACGTGTGCGTGTGCGCACCAACAAGGCATCGGCGTCTTTAACGGCTGCCGGTGTTATTGCATCGGCAGGCAAATACTGCACCTCGGCATACGGCTCAAGCAGCCCGCGCACAAAGGGTATATTTGCTTCTACTACAATATTTAGCTTATTACGCTCCATACATATATCGATAAGTAAATCAACAATATTAAACCGATGAAAATGTAGCTGCGGTCTTTATTCTTCCACGTGAAAAGTTTGCCAAGCTGAAAGGCCGAACACAAGCATAGGGTGGGGACATATGCACTGACGTTGGTAAAGTCGGCACACACTGCTATGAGCGTCACCAACGACAACACTGACATGGCTCCGTTGATGGCGCGCATTCGCGCATTATAGGCTATCATTTGAGGGAAATTTCCCACCCATCCCAATATCAGCAACAACGCTGTCACTCCGGCCGACACAAACAACGGCAATTGCTCGCCGAAATCAAAATCGCCGAATATGCTTTCAAACTCCGGAATATGCAGCTGCGACAATTGCACCAAACCACTGCCCAAGGCTATCCACCACGGGGTGACTATGCCCAACATCCCGGCAACGATTGTGCGGCCGGTGAGTATGCGCATCTGTGCGCATCCTATCATAAACACCGGTATATAAAACGCATAGCAATATTGCGTGGTGGTCATTGCCGATAGTATGAAAAACACAGCAAATATTTTGCGCGTAAATTCCGGCGCGCTATATGTGCTGAACAGCAATATCAAACACAGCAACAAAACTATGCTCAACGGTGTGCCCACCAATTGAGTGAGCAACACCGGAGTTGACATTGACATGATGAGAAACAGCGAGGCATCGAGCAACGACGTGGTGCGCAACAAGTTGAACATTCGGTTGATGCCTATCATCAACGCCGGAATGAGCAACGTACCGGCAACATTCACCCAAAAGGCTGTGTTGCTGTTGCTTATCCATAGGTTTGGCGAGGTGAAGATAAATCCGCGATCTTCGTCTATAATTTCAAAATTGTTGCTTTCAAACGCTATCACTGCTGCTATCACCATCAACCCCGCCGATATGGTGAGCATGGGTGACGAGTGCAGAAATCGCGTGATGCTTGCCGCTTTCATCTATCGTGTGTAATATATTTCTATTTGAGTAATGCCACAAGGTCTTTGCCTATGTCGCGACGATAATATTTGCCGTCGAAATCAAAGTCATTGATAGCCTTGAAGCTCTTTGAGAGCGCATCTTCAATACCGGTGCCATACGAACTTACAGCAATCACACGGCCACCGGCTGTGAGCAAACTGCCGTTGTCTGCACGCTTGGTGCCGGCATGAAAGAGTATGCTCTCCGAGGGGTTAAGATTGCCGGTGATTTGCAACCCTTTGGGATACGAACCGGGATAACCGCCCGACACGGCCATCACTGTCACTGCTGTGCGCTCGTCTTGCTCGGCAGGCACATCTGCAAGGTCGCCCTTAGCGGCAGCCTCAACCAACGGCAGCAAATCTGACTTCAAACGCAGCATCACAACCTCTGTTTCGGGGTCGCCCATACGCACGTTATATTCTATTACCATGGGTTCGCCTTGCACTTCAATCAAGCCCAAGAATATGAAGCCACGATAAAGTATTCCTTCTTCTTTCAATCCGTTTATGGTGGGGCGAATGATGCGTTCATCAACTTTTGCCATAAACACATCGTCGGCAAACGGCACGGGGCTTACAGCGCCCATGCCTCCGGTGTTGGGGCCGGTGTCACCTTCGCCAATACGCTTATAGTCTTTTGCTACCGGCAACACACGATATCCGCCGTTGCCATCTGTGAGCACAAACACTGAGCACTCTATGCCGCTGAGAAATTCCTCAACAACAACCGTAGCGCTTGAACTGCCAAACATTCCTGCCAACATTTCGCGCAACGAGCTTTGTGCTTCTTCCAAATTATCTATGATAAGCACGCCCTTACCGGCTGCCAAACCATCTGCTTTGAGCACATACGGTGCTTTGAGCGTAGCTAGAAATGCGCAACCTTCGTCGGCAGTTGCAGCTGTGAAACTGCGATATGCAGCTGTAGGTATCGCATGACGAGCCATGAATGCTTTAGCAAAATCTTTACTTCCTTCAAGAGCAGCTCCGGCTTTCGACGGCCCTACCACAAGCACTTGGCTGTTGTGCTCTGCAAAGTAGTCATAGATACCGGCTACAAGCGGGTCTTCATTTCCTACAACGATAAGATCAATGCTATTGGCTGTTACAAATGCAGCGATAGCATCAAAATCGAGGGGTGACAGGTTGACATTCACGCCATAAGCGTCGGTGCCTCCATTTCCCGGAGCGATGAAAAACTTGCCCATGCGCGGGCTTTGGCTTAGTTTCCAGGCGAGAGCCGATTCACGACCTCCCGAACCTAAAAGCAATACATTAAGTGTGCTCATAACCGGCTTTTTTTCTTGTTTTACTATTTTTGGTATTTTTACCTTTGCAAAGTTACTGCTATAATGTCAATTTTTCAAGCCTTCGCCCCAAAAATTAGTAGTGGAAGGATGAGCCGCCGAGGAATTCGCGGAGCAGCGAAGTGGGGGGCACAGCCTTTGAGGCAATGGGGCGGAAGTAGCTGAGGAACTTGCGCAAGCGATAGGCGGTAGTGTATTCCGGGCAATTTGACGGCACGCGGCGCAAAATGTCCTCACCGTAGTCCTTCATCACTCCCAACTCAAAGAGCAGGCTTGAATTGAACGTAGCATCAGCATTTTCTTGATATGGGAAAATCCATTTTTCCTCGCCACGACGCACACTGGGCCAACGGCGTATAGTCTCAACCGCTGAAGTGCCACGATATTTGAAATCGCGTATGATGCGGCGCAGCAAACGGTTATCGGTTGTCGGCACCCAGTTGTGGTCGTCGATTGACAAAGTGGTGAGAGCCGACACATACACACGATATTTCATCTCCTCGGCGATGCCTGAGGTGAGTTCGGGGTTAAGTCCGTGTATGCCCTCAATCAGCAATATTGAGTTGTTGTCAAGATGCACCGTATTGCCCTTATAAATGCGCTTGCCCAACTCAAAAGAGTAGGTTGGCAACTGCACTTCTTTGCCGGCGAGAATATCATTGAGGTCAGCATTAAACTGCTTGAGGTCAAGAGCATAAATCGACTCATAGTCATAGTCGCCATCCTCATCGCGCGGAGTGTGCTCACGGTCAACAAAATAGTTGTCGAGCGAAATCATAACCGGCTTGAGCAAATTTGTCATCAACTGCGTGGCCAAGCGCTTTGTGCTTGTTGTTTTGCCCGACGATGACGGACCGGCAATAAGAACAATGCGTGCTCCACCGTTTCGGTAGCGCTCGGCAATCTCATCGCTGATGCGGGCTATACGTTTTGTGTGCAATGCTTCAGCCACATTTATCAAGTCGGACGTTTCGTTTTTGTCTACTGCCTCATTTAGCTCGCCAACATTCTTTATGCCAACGATATTATTAAATTTCACATAGTCAGTGAATGCGCCATACATCTTTTCTTGCTTGATAGCTTCGGGTGTTGACGTCGGATTTTTCTTGTCGAAAGCGCGCAACAAAAAGCCATCAGCATAAGGAGTTAAATCAAATACATCTATATGTGAAGTTGACGGTGCCAAACAGCCATAATAGCTGTCGGCAAGCTCGTTGAGGGTATAATAGTCGGTATAGAGCGTATCAACTGTTTTTAGCAACTGCACTTTGTCATCAAGTCCTTGCTTTTCAAACAGTTCGATAACTTCGTTTATACGTCCGTCATGTCGCACAAAGGGTATATCTGCAGCCACGAGTTCTCGCATCTTTTTAACTATGGCCGCAGCATCGGCATTATCCTCGCCGATTAGACGGCAAAAATACCCGCGCGACACTGAGTGCTCTATGCGTAGACGCGCAGCCGGATAGAGCGCATGAACGGCATAATAAAGCATCATGCACAGAGAGCGCACATATACGCGTGTGCCCGAATCGCTTTCTTTTGTCAAAAACTCAATATCTTTGGGACCGTAAACGGCAAAATCCAGGCCTTCTGATTTGTTGTTCACGCGAGCGCAAATGGGGTTAAGACCGAGCTCTGCGGCAAGTTCGCGGTAGATTTGGAGGAGAGTGGTGCCACCTTCTATATTAATGTGACGTTGAAGGTTGACACAGTAAATGGTTATCATTTGAATAAGCTTTTAATTCGTCGATTAAATTTCTTTTGTCTATGGTATGCGGCAAATTGTGCACGCGCCTCACCCTCGGTGGCGGCCACATCCAGTCCGGCAGCCTCGGCATATAAACGGGCTAAGTGCACTGTTTCCGCCTCATTTTCAATGTATATGCTGCGAAAATTTCGCATTAACGTGCTATGTGAACGCACGTCAAACTGCATACGGTTTAGGTCGATAAGATAAAACTGATACTCGCCGCCATTGCTGGTGTAAAGCACATTGCCGGGCGAGAAATCTTTATGAAAAACCCCGGCACGATGCAAGCGCACCATTTCTGCGGCAAGTGCGCGCAACAACGGCTCTCTGTCGGGCTTTTTCACCCAATCGCGCAAATCGTCGGCCTTGAGCTGTAAACTAACATAATAACATTTGCCCATGCGCCCGGCTGCTGTTTCTTCAATATAGGCAACCGGAGTTGGCGCGCGAAAGCCCATTTCGGCCAAACGTAGCGAGTTTTGATATGAGCGACGCGCCTTTGTTTGGCGAAATCTGCCATATACATAGCAATTCGGAAATGACGGGCAGCGAAATGCCTTGATGTTAAGCAGATAGCCACCACGCTCAATGGTGTACACCCGGTTGCGCGCGCTATATATGAGCGTAGCATCTGAGGGCACTCCGTTGCTTGCCAACTCATTTATGAACGGCAGCAACGACTGATAGTCTTGATTTATTTCTATCTTTACGGCCATTGTCTACACCAAATTATTGAGCAAGTTGTGCCATTGCTCTACGTGAATAGTTGGGCTATACATTGTGTTGTAGTCATTCAGGCTACGCTCTGAGGCGCGCTGCAGCGCATCGGCATCGGCTATTGTCTCCGCTATTTTTTCCGGCTCTACAACCGGAATTGACAACGAGCGGAAAAATATGTCAACGTTATCGGCTACGCGAAATGCTGACACACAAATATCTGTGTCGGCAGCCACTTTAACAATGTCATATTCGCTACCATGCCACACCACTGAGAGGCCGTCAAGATGCCGCGCCTCATTCACTATCGGCATGATTGTGCGCGGCTTACCCGTGCCATAGACGTGCAGCTCAACCTGACTGCGTGTGCATGCTGCAACGGCTCGAACAGTGCGGTGCAAACGTTCGCCATCTGCCAAATCGCCTACCACAGAAATGTGGAGCGCATCGCGCTGTTGCTCATTTTTATGCGCCACAAGCGCGAGCGATGTGGTTGGCGGTATGATGACTGCGCGGTGCACCTCTATAAATTCGTTGTTGCTATATTCGTTTTCTGTCGCCTCACAGTCAAACACCCAGCAGTCAATGCCTCGACAAACCTCGGTTGGCACTCCGGTGGGGCGATGCGCCAACGAACTGACACTATATATAATCTTGTAATTTGATAAGTCTTTGGTCAAGAGCTTTCGTGCCGACACGGCAGCAATAGCGTCCTTCAGCCGATCAATAATCACCACATTTGCCTGTGTCTTTTTTATCGCATTTGCCAAACGTGTTGAAGTGATGAAACTGAACGATGATGCCTGAAGTGTAGTCACTTGTATGTAGTAGGTCTCGCTGAGCTTTTGTCGGCTCATGGCAATAACTCCGGTGGTGTCATTGCTGCGAACATCGATAACGTGCATAGTCACAAATTTTGCAGTTTATACTTACAAAGATACTCCCTTTTTCGAATTTTCCCAATTTTTTGTCAAAAAACTCGCCTGCTCCAAATTCGGCCATTTTTGGAATTTTGTGAAAATCTCACCCCGAAAACCTTGGAATTTTGTGAAAAATACCCCCTAAAACCTTTGGAATTTTGTGAAAAGTATGTATATTTGCAGCACAATCAGCACTTTAATTATATGATTATCAAGCGTAAAATAGATATTTTCCTGGATAATTGGAAAAATAGCCACGATAAGCTCCC
>CAYSLD010000026.1:0-18148 GCA_964431795.1 uncultured Bacteroides sp. | reverse complement strand
GGGGGTAAAACTTACGAATGAGGATGGTTCTGTAGCTTTGGACGTTGACGTAACTCAAACAAAGCGTAGATGGACTAATACAGAAGCTGTGACCAATAGCGGTGACAATACCGTATCTTCTTCTGTAAGTGTATCTGACCTTGAGCCAGGAACATGGACTGGCGTAATCAACTATTATCAAAGAGCGCCTTGACCGCGGTGAAGAGATGCCCGAATATCTCAAAAAGCACCCCATCTACTACGCAGGCCCGGCCAAAACACCGCAAGGCTTACCCTCAGGCTCATTCGGTCCCACCACAGCAGGACGTATGGACAGCTATGTTGACCAATTCCAAGCTGCCGGTGGCTCAATGATAATGATTGCAAAAGGTAACCGTTCAAAACAAGTTACCGATGCTTGCCAAAAGCACGGTGGTTTCTACCTCGGCTCAATCGGTGGCCCGGCAGCAGTGTTGGCCCTCGAGTCAATCAAAGACGTGCAATTGCTTGAGTATCCTGAACTTGGCATGGAAGCTATTTGGAAAATCAAAGTAGAAAACTTCCCCGCATTCATCCTCGTTGATGACAAGGGTAACGACTTTTTCACACAAATAGCCGAAAAGTGCAAAGGTTGCGCACTCGGTAAATAAGCAAACTCCACATACATAACAGAGGCTGCGTCAACACCACGACGCAGCCTCTGCTGTTATCTTCACAGTACTGAGTCAGCAGAAATAACAGATTGAAAGAAAATGTTTTAAAAAAAGTGGAAATCTTAAGTTGTTTTGTTAAATTACTCAAAAATAGTTGTTAATTTAGTGAATTTAGCATTATCTTTGCCACAGACATTAAATAACATTCATAGCACAATGAAAGTCATTGCAGAGAGTTCGAGCGATAGAACCGAATGGGTACTATGTGATGGACCCAGGATTATAGAACATGTGTTCACCTCGGGATTAAATCCCTACTTTAAAACCCGTCGTGAATTATCACATACCATACGACTTGAACTGCCAACCACCTTCTTCAGACGCCGTTGGGACCATGTACATTTTTATGGTGCCGGATGCGTTACGCCCGAGCGTCAGAAGATGATTGAGACATCTATCATAGCCCAATTCAGGTCGCCGTGCACAGTTGAGGCCGACATCGTGGGCGCCGCCCGCGGCTTGCTGCAACGCAAAACCGGCTTGGTGTGCATACTCGACTCAGGGTCAAATTCAGGCTACTACGATGGCGTGAATGTAGTGAAAAGTGTGCGAGGTCTTGGCTTTATACTCGGCAACGAAGGCTCAAAATCACATATCGGACGTTTGTTTGTGAGCGACTTGCTGAAAGGGCTCACGCCAAACCATATTGTCCAAGCTTTCTACAATAAATTTAAGGTGAGCGACAACGACATCATGGACGATGTGTATGAAGGACGCGAGCCGTCAAAAGCTTTGTCGACGTATGCCGAATTTTTGAGCGATTTTCAACTCGAAGCGTATGTGCACGACTTGGTTTACGGGTCGATAATGTCATTTTTCAAGCGCAACATCGTGGCATACCACTATGCAGACAATCCCGTGCATTTTGTGGGCTCAACGTGCTTGATGTATCGCAAGATATTGGAAGAAGTGGCCAAAGACTTTGGTGTTGAAATAGGCCGCGTAGAGCCCTACACTATGGAAGGCTTGATGCAATATCACTCTCGCTAACACACAGCAATCAATGAACAAAGTAATACTCATGGGGTATGTAGGCAAAGACCCCGAAATCAGATATGCCGACACACGTCCGGTAGCATCATTCTCGCTTGCTACCACCGAGCGTGCACGCCGCACAGCCGCCGGAGTGGAGATACCCGAGCGCACAGAGTGGCACAATATTGTGATGTGGGATGCCGCTGCCGAAATAGCCGAAAAATACATACGCAAAGGCACACGTCTGCTGGTTGAAGGCAAATTGCGCACTCGCTATTGGGAGGACCGCAACGCCATCAAACGCACCATCACTGAAATTTATGTAGAGACTTTCGACATCCTCAAATAATAGAGGATAGCGAAAGTGTATAAAATGTTAAAAAGAGGGGAATAGTTGCGGTTTGTTTAACAATTTCATACTTTTGTATATTGTAGAAACCGCATAAATCATGTATTCAAAAAAACTAATAAACCTCATACTGGCAACAACATTGACGACCGGTGCAAACGTTGCTGTTGGCCAGTCATCAAAACTTACCTATGTTGCTCCAAGCGAGCAAGTTCACTTCGTTACCGACCTGGGCGCACAGCCTGCGCCAAAGGGCCTTGACGGCAAAAATATTGCCGTGTGGCAAAGCCATGGTTGGTATTTCGAACCCAAGCTAAACAGATGGGAGTGGCAACGCGCTCGCATCTTTGAAACCGTAGAAGATTTATACACCCAAAGCTATGTTGTGCCGTTTTTGATGCCGATGTTGCAAAACGCCGGCGCCTACGTGCTATGTCCGCGCGAACGCGACACTCACAGCGAGGAGTACATCATTGATAACGACGGAGGCCATGCCGTTGGCACTTATCACGAAGAGAATGCCAAAAATTGGAAAAAATCGTCGCAACCGGGCTTCGGCTACAAAAAGTTAGAGTTGCACGAGAGTGAAAATCCATTCACCGAGGGCACAGTGCGCCAAGCTAAGGCCACAAACAATGCCAAAAAAGTCACAAAAGTGACATGGACAACCGAGTTTGACCGCGCCGGCGAGTATGCCGTGTACGTGTCGTATGCCACAGTAAAAAACAGTGCTACCGATGCCACCTATCGTGTTAATTCGCTGGCCGGCACACGCGAATTTAAAGTAAATCAGCAGATGGGCGGCGGCACATGGATATACTTGGGCACGTTCCCCTTTGCCGCAGGCAAGCAGCACGAGCCGGTAGTAGAACTTACCAACTATAGTGACGATAAAAATGCTATTATCACCGCCGACGCTGTGAAGATTGGCGGCGGCATGGGCAATGTGGCTCGCATAGTGAAAAACGGCAGCGACGACACAGACTATGAATATGTGAAGAGCAACTATCCGCGCTTCACCGAGGGCGCCCGCTATTGGTTGCAATGGGCCGGAGCGCCTGACAGCGTCTACACCACAAGCAATAACGAGAACGACTATACCGACGACTACAAATCGCGCGGCGAATGGGTGAACTGGATGACCGGTGGCTCGTCAATGTTGCCGAAGCGTAAAGGACTGAATGTGCCTATTGACTTATCACTGGCTTTTCACAGCGATGCCGGCACCACTAAAAACGACTCAATCATCGGCACATTGGGCATATATTGCACAAAGACAACAAACAACGGCAAGTATGCCAACGGCACATCGCGCTTGGTGGCACGTGAGCTCACTGACCTTGTGATGACAAACATTGTGAACGATGTGCGCAAACAGTTTGAGCCGAATTGGACTCGCCGCGATATGTGGGATAAATCGTACTACGAAGCTCGCGTGCCTGAAGTTCCGGCAATGTTGCTTGAGTTGCTCAGTCACCAAAATTTTGCCGACATGAAGTATGGCTTAGACCCCGCGTTCCGCTTCACAGTGTCGCGTGCCGTGTATAAAGGTATGCTCAAATTTTTGGCAAAGCGCGATGATATGAGCTACGTTGTTAGTCCGTTGGCTCCGCGAGCATTTGCAATCAGCGCAGACGGCGACGGCAACTATAACCTCAGTTGGAGCGCAACTGTTGACACACTTGAGTCAACCGCCTACCCTTCATATTACTTGGTTGAAGAACGCATTGGCGACGGTGCATTCCGTCAAATTGCAAAAGTGAATGAGCCGTACTATCACGTGACCGTCAAAGATGGCCACATACATTCATACCGCATCATCGCCGGTAACGACGGCGGAGTGTCGTTCCCCTCAGAGGTGCTGGCTTTGTGCCACAAGGGGTCGGCGCCTACGGTGCAAATTGTGAACGGATTTACACGCGTATCGGCTCCCGACTGGTTTGATGCCGGCAAGATAGCCGGATTTTACGACACTCGCGACCACGGTGTGCCCTACATAAAAGACATATCATATATCGGCGAAATGATAGAATATCGCCGCGACATACCGTGGATGGACGATGACGCTGCCGGATTTGGTGCCTCGCGCTCAGAGTACGAGACCAAAGTGATAGCCGGCAACACATTCGACTTTGTATATACCCACGGCAAAGCTATCGCTGAGGCAGGATACGGCTTTGTGTCGAGCAGCTTGGAGGCATACGAAAATTCATTGACAGGCAACAACGAGCCTAAGGTGCTCGACTTGATACTTGGCAAGCAAAAAGAGATAAAGCAAGGCCGCGGTGTGTATGGCACACGCTTCAAAGCCTTCCCCGTAGCGCTGCAAAACAAGATAAAAGCGCACACCGCCAACGGTGGTGACGTGTTTGTGAGCGGTGCGTACGTAGCCAGCGACATTTGGGATAATGAATATTCAAGCAAAAGCGTGGCAGAGGCCGACAAGAAGTTTGCCGCCGACGTCTTAGGCTATAAATGGCGCGTAGGCCAAGCCGCAGTAAAGGGCGAGGCTTATCAAGTGACCACACGCTACAAGACACTCACAAAAGGCAATTACACATACTCAAACCAGCTCAACGAAGACTGCTACATGGTTGAGTCGCCCGACTCATTCTATCCCTCAGACGACGCTCGCGGCTGCACATTCATGCGCTATACAGAGAATAATCTCGCTGCAGGCACAGCCTTCGACAACACCAACTATCGCACTGTGGTGCTCGGCTTCCCGTTTGAAACCATCACCGATGCCGACCAACGTGCCGGCTTGATGCAACAAGTGCTCAACTTTTTTAACAAGTAAATCAACCGATCACACAATATGAAAACAATCGACTGTTTTATACCCTACGCTTCCGCAAAGCAAGTGAAAGCCACAATTGAAGGCTTGAGCGAAAGCGCTCTCGTATCAAAAATATATCTGCTGGCAACCGACAAAAATGTCAGCGACATTGAGGGATGCACAACAGTGCACATCAACTCGCTCAGCTCATCAGAGACCATGCAAAAAATTGCTGAGGTGGCTGAAGGCGAATACATTTTGCTCTACACAAAATATAATAGTTTGCAATTGGGCTATTTTGCCTTAGACCGTTTTGTGCGTCTTGCTAACGACTCTCAAGCAGCGATGATGTATGCCGACAGCTACACCGTTGTTGACGGCAAGCAAACAAACGCTCCGGTGATAGACTATCAATTCGGCTCACTTCGCGATGACTTCAACTTTGGCTCGGTGCTGTTTTTTAACACAGTCAAATTTAAAGAGGCAGCAGCCGGCATAGATGAGAAATACACCGCAGCCGGACTCTATGACTTGCGTCTGCGCTTGAGCCGCATTGGTGAGATTGTGCATATCAACGAATATCTGTATAGCGATGTCACTCTCGACACGCGCAAATCAGGCGAAAAGATTTTTGACTATGTAGACCCGAAAAACCGCGGTGTGCAAATCGAGATGGAGCAAGCGTGCACAGCACACTTGAAGGCCATCGGCGGATATCTTGAGCCAAAGTTTGACGAGATTGACTTTAGCAAAGGTGATTTCAAATGCGAGGCAACAGTGATAATCCCCGTGCGCAACCGCATACGCACCATACGCGACGCTATCAACTCTGTGCTCAGCCAAAAGGCTAATTTTGAGTTCAACCTCATTGTTATCGACAACCACTCAACCGACGGCACCAGCCAAGCTATTGACGAATTTTTGGGTGACCCGCGTGTGATACACATCGTGCCCGAGCGCAACGACCTTGGCATTGGCGGATGCTGGAATGTTGGCGTGCAACATCCGGCTTGCGGCAAATTTGCCGTGCAACTTGACAGCGACGATGTATATTCAGACGAAAATACGCTTGCTAAAATTGTGAATGCATTTTATGAGCAACGCTGCGCAATGGTTGTAGGCACATATCAGCTCACCGACATTGATAAAAATCCCATACCACCGGGCGTGATTGACCACAAGGAGTGGACTCCAAACAACGGTCGCAACAATGCGCTGCGCATAAACGGATTGGGTGCTCCACGTGCATTCTACACCCCCATGTTGCGCGAAATTCATGTGCCCAACACCAGCTATGGCGAGGACTACGCACTCGGCTTGGCCTTCTCGCGTCATCACCAAATAGGCCGCATATACAGCGTGCTCTATCTGTGCCGCCGCTGGGAGGATAACTCAGATGCATCGCTCGACGTGGTTAAAATGAATAATAACAATCTCTATAAAGACCGCATACGCACTTGGGAGCTCCAAGCTCGCTGCGCAATGAACAAAGCAAAATGAAAGGCGCAAGTGCATTAGATAAATTCAGAATCGACCAACTGCACAAGTGGCAGTTGGCCGCTGACAATTTCAAGGCTCTTGAGACAGTAAAAGTAAAGAGTTTTGATGTTGACGGATTGACGGTGAAGGCACAGTTCAATCCGGCACGCATAGTGTCGTCAGCAGCAAAAGTCGACAAAAAAAGTATAAGCGAGCGCAAATGTTTTTTGTGTGCCGACAATCGTCCGGCCGTGCAAGAAGGCAAGGCATGGGGCGATTACACAATCTTAGTGAATCCCTACCCGATTTTCCGCCGCCACTTCACAATTGCAGCCAATGCGCACACCGACCAACTGATAGCAGGACGCATGGGCGACATGGCTAAGTTGGCTGAAGAGTTTGCCGGATACACAGTGTTTTACAACGGGCCTAAATGCGGAGCATCTGCGCCTGACCACATGCATTTTCAAGCTATCGAGACAGAGACACTCACGCTGCCGGCGAAATTGCTGCAGACCGCAGACCGCAAAGTGATAATAGAACGCGGCGACAGCACGCTGATGTGCATTGATGCGCTACCCGAAAAGGTATTTCTCATTGACGCACAACGTACCGACGAGGCGGCTTTGCTCTTCGATAAGCTATACGAGGCTATGCCCGTAGCCGAAGGCGAAAAAGAGCCGATGATGAATGTGCTCTGTTTTGCCGATGCAACCGGACTGCACGTTGTGGTTATACCCCGCAAGCGCCACCGTCCGTCGTTTTACGGCACAGACGGCGATGACAAAATGCTGTTGTCACCGGCCTCGGTTGATATGGGCGGAGTGTTCATCATGCCGTTGGAGAAAGATTTTGAACGTATTGATGCCGATGTGGTGCGTCGCGTCTACGACGAGCTGTGCCTATCGACAGACGAAATACACGCTATAGCCTCAAAAATAAGAAAGGACTAATATGGCACAACAACCGTGCATAAAAGTTGGCATACTCAGCGCCCCGACAATAGAAATTGTGCTGATGAGCCACTACACCGTCGGCGCAGAAACAGTTAGCGGTCCTCAACGCGTGTCGGCGGTGAACGGCCGCGTGGTGTGGAACGGAAGTGAGAGCGAAGACCTCACATTCACGCCTACCGACGACAAATGCGTGTTTGAAATAAAAGATGTTGTTATCGGTGTGAACTTTCATTGGCAGCGCAAAGAAAATCAGCGGTTCAGCGGTAAGGCTAAGTTTATTGTGGAGAACAATCAGCTCACCATCATCAACATTTTGCCGGTTGAAGACTATTTGCTTAGCGTGATATCGTCAGAAATGAGTGCGACGGCCTCGCTGGAGCTTCTAAAGGCTCATGCCGTTATATCACGATCATGGCTGTTGGCGCAAATTGAGAAGAATAAATCGTTGGCGCAAAGCAACACCGCATATAGCGCTTGCACCGAGACTGACGAAGAGCGCATAAAATGGTATGACCGCGAAGATCACGTAAATTTTGATGTGTGCGCCGACGACCACTGCCAACGCTATCAAGGTGTCACCCGTCAGTCTACGCCCAAAGTAGCCGAGGCGATAGCAGCCACTCGCGGTGAGGTGCTCACCTACAATGGCGAGCTTTGCGATGCACGCTTTTCGAAATGCTGCGGTGGAGTGCTTGAGCAGTTCGAGAATTGTTGGGAGCCAAAGCATTTTGACTATCTTGTGGCCCGACGCGACAATGCAACTCCCAACGACTTCGGCGACTTGCGCTATGAGGCTGCCGCAGCTAAGTGGATAGCCGAGCGTCCGGATGCATTTTGCAACACATCAGATGCAAAGATACTGTCGCAAGTGCTCAATAACTACGACCTTGAGACAAAAGACTTCTACCGTTGGACAGTTAGCTACACTCAATCACAGCTGTCTGACCTGGTGCGCGAACGCTCAGGCATAGACTTTGGCGACATACTTGATTTGCAACCTATTGAACGCGGCACTTCAGGCCGCATCACACGCTTGCGCATAGTAGGCAGCAAGCGCACAATGATTATCGGCAAAGAGCTGGAGATACGCCGCACGCTGTCAAAGAGCCACCTATACAGCTCAGCCTTCACCGTTGAGCACATAGGCGACACATTCACACTTCACGGAGCAGGATGGGGACACGGCGTTGGCTTGTGCCAAATCGGAGCGGCCGTGATGGGCGAAAAAGGATATAATTATAAGCAAATACTTGCACATTATTTTGTAAATTCACAACTCACAACAATATACTAATTACCTTAAATATCAGTCAAATGAATAAAACAACAAAGCGAAATCCCTGGGCATGGATACCCACACTATATTTTGCACAAGGTTTGCCTTATGTTGCCGTGATGACAATCTCGGTGATAATGTACAAACGCTTGGGCATATCAAACACCGACATTGCGCTCTACACCGGCTGGCTCTACTTGCCGTGGGTGATAAAACCATTTTGGAGCCCGTTTGTAGACATCATGCGCACAAAACGTTGGTGGACACTCACCATGCAATGGATTATTGCTTTTGCCCTCGCCGGCATAGCATTCACCATACCAACTCCGGTGTTTTTCCAACTCACGTTGGCTATATTTTGGATAGTAGGCTTCACGTCGGCCACACACGACATAGCCGCTGACGGATTTTATATGTTGGCGCTCACCGAGCACGAGCAGTCACTCTATGTGGGCATACGCTCAACTTTCTACCGCGTGGCTACTGTGGCCGGACAAGGCTTGTTGGTGATTATAGCCGGACTTATCGAGACAAACAGCGGATTGGCTCCGGTTGACATCACTGTTGAGGCATCACCGGCGGTAGAATGGCAAGCACAAAACATTGAGCAACTTGCGTTTACGCCCGCACAAGGTGAGCAGCAATTCAGCGCATCACAGCTATCTGTAGTGTCGACAAAGACACCTGCAACTGTCAACATTGACGGCGAAGAAGTGCCGTTTGCAAAATATGCCGCAACGATGCGCGACTCAGTAAAGCACCTCAACCAAGCCAACGGCTTTGTGGCGAAAGACGAGGTTGCTGCCACAGCCGGAACGGCCGCAAAAGCAGACACCGGCGACGGCGCAATCACTCGCTGGCTGAAGGATAATTTCGGCGAACACCGAGAGGCTGCAGACAACGTGGCCAACAACTTTGCAATAGTAGGCATCACTCTCAATAAAGCACCCGAGGCCGGCGAAACTATTGTGCTCAACGTCACCTATAAAGGCGGCGACCAAAGCATAAAACTTGAGCAAGACAAGCTCTCCACTCGCTTTGAGTTCACTCCCGAAAATTATAATAAGACCGCATATCTTTATTTTGAGATAGACCATAAACTGTCAAACACAACATCGGCACAATTTTCAGGAGCATCAGGCAACATACCCATGGCGTGGCTAGTGGTATTCGCCGTGCTCTCGGCATTCTTCTTTTGCGTGGCAGCATATCACAGTTGGGCACTACCTCGACCTGCAGCCGACGACAATCGACATGCCACAACAGCCTCACAGATATTCAAAGAGTTTTTTGAGACATTCAAAACATTCTTCCAAAAGAAACAAATTTTGGTGGCTATACTTTTCATGCTGCTCTACAGATTGCCCGAGGCTCAGCTTGTGAAACTCATCAACCCATTCTTGCTCGACCCCATCGACAAAGGCGGTTTGGGACTTACCACCGGCGAGGTAGGCATAGTGTATGGCACAGTCGGCATTATCGGACTCACAATCGGTGGCATCATCGGCGGCATTGTGGCCGCAAAAGGCGGCTTGAAGAAATGGCTGTGGCCCATGGCATGGAGCATGTCGCTGACTTGCTTGACATTCATCTATTTGGCATATTGGCAAGACCATTCGCTGCTCACTGTGAATATTTGTGTGTTCATTGAGCAATTCGGCTATGGCTTTGGATTTACGGCCTATATGCTCTACTTGATATACTTCTCGGAGGGCACGCACAAGACAGCTCACTATGCTATTTGCACCGGCTTTATGGCGCTTGGCATGATGCTGCCGGGCATGGCCGCCGGATGGTTGCAAGAATGTATAGGCTATCGCCACTTCTTTGTGTGGACAATGATTTGCTGCGCTGCAACAATCGGCATCTGCGCATTCATTAAAATAGACCCGAAATTTGGAGTAAAACAAAAAGAACAATGATAAAACGACTATTTTCACTCATCACAGTGCTGTTGGCACTCACCACCTCGGCACAAGTATTGCCGGGCATTGAGGTGCTGCGCAACAACAATTTCAAACAGTTGCAGGGCAAACGTGTGGGACTCATCACCAACCCCACCGGCGTAGACAATAATCTGAAATCTACGGTTGACATACTGCACGAGGCACCGGGTGTGGAGCTTGTGGCTTTGTTTGCGCCGGAGCACGGTGTGCGCGGCGATGTGCACGCCGGCGATGTTGTGGGCAACACCACAGATGCAGCTACCGGAGTGACAGTCTACTCAATATATGGCAAGACGCGCAAGCCGACTGCCGAAATGCTCAAAGACGTTGATGTGTTAATTTACGACATACAGGACAATGGCTGTAGGTCATATACTTTCATTTCAACCATGGGTTTGGCCATGGATGCTTGCGCCAAATTGGGCAAAAAATTCATGGTGCTCGACCGTCCCAATCCGGTGAGTGGCAACAAGGTTGAAGGTTGCTTGGTTGAAGACTCGTGCATATCGTTTGTGAGCCAATTTGCCATACCCTATCTCTACGGGCTCACACCAGGAGAATTGGCGATTTATCTGAATAAGAACAAAATGCTCGAATCAGGCAAACAAGTAGACCTGGAAGTTGTGCCCATGCAGGGATGGCACCGCAACATGTCGTTCAGCCAAACAGGAATGCCGTGGGTGCTGCCATCGCCACACATTCCCACACCCGAGTCGTCGCTCTACTACCCATGTTCAGGCATATTCGGTGAGTTGGACTATGTGTCGATAGGCGTTGGCTACACCGAGCCTTTCAAACTGTTTTGTGCGCAATGGATAGATGCACAAAAGCTTTCGCAACGCATGAATGCTCTAAATTTGCCGGGCATGATGTTTCGCCCGATATACATAAAACCGTTTTATGCCGTTGGCAAGGGTGAAAATTTGCAAGGCATAGAAGTTTATATCACCGACGTTGAAGCCGCTCCAATCACGCTGACACAATTTTACGTGATGCAAGAGTTGGCGGCAATGTATCCGGAGAAGGCCGTGTTTAAAGAGGGCAATTCAAATGTGAAACGATACAGCATGTTCGACAAAGTGTGCGGCAGCAAAGAGATACGCAGCCGTTTCAGCAAAAATCATAAAGTAGCCGACATAATCGACTATTGGAACAAAGATGCCGAGGCGTTCAAAGCTAAGTCGGCAGAATGTTATTTGTACGACTAACAACAATGAGTTATAGCGATTTTTTGACTGCCGTGTCTGAGTTTGTAGACCGCGACAGAATATACACCGATGAGCTGCGATGCCTTGCATGGGGCACCGATGCAAGCTTTTACCGCATACTACCCAAAATAGTAATTCGAGCCAAGAGCCGCCAAGAAGTGTCGCGAATACTGCGAACAGCTTCGTATTTTAAAATTCCCGTCACCTTTCGCGCTGCCGGCACAAGCCTGTCGGGGCAATCAATCACCGACTCGGTGCTCATCGTGGCAGGCAAAAATTGGGAAGATTATGAGATTGGCGGCAATGGAGAATATATCACGCTGCAACCAGGCATAATTGGCGGACGTGTGAACCAACTTTTGGCTCCGTACAAACGTATGTTCACCCCCGACCCGGCGTCGAAAAATTCGGCAATGGTAGGCGGTATTGTCATCAATAATGCTTCGGGCATGAACTGCGGCACCCATGCCAATTCAGACCGCATATTGCGCTCTATGGGCATTATTTTTGCCGACGGCACTATGCTCGATACCGGCAATGCAGAGTCGCGCCGACATTTCGAAGAGCAGCATCCCGACGTAATCAGGGAAATAGAAAATATACGCGATGACATTCGCGCCGACCAAGAGTTGGCCGAGCGTATAGCCTATAAATATTCAATTAAAAATGTGACCGGATTGAATTTGCGTCCGTTCATAGCCTACGACGACCCGTTTGACATCATTGCGCACTGCATGGTGGGCAGTGAGGGCACCCTTGGGTTCATGTACAGCGTGACAGTCAATACCGCTCCGGTGCTGCCGTACGCTGCAAGCGCTATGCTCTATTTTGAGGATATGGCCGAAGCTTGTCGCACTGTTGTGGCTTTGAAGAAGGCGAATGTTGTGGATAGCTGCGAGATGCTCGACAAAAAGTCGCTTGCATCGGTCAATGATACCACCGGTGACGATTTGACAGCCTTGTTGCTTGACACTAAAGCCGCAACCGAGCAAGAGTTGCAAAGCAATATAAATGCGATACAAAAGGTTTTGGACGACTTTGCCCTATACAAGCCGGCCGAATTTTCGTCAGACCCTGATATTTACGGCAAATGGTGGGGAATACGCTCAGGTGTATTTCCGGCTGTTGGCGGCACACGTCCGCTGGGCACCACCTCGCTCATCGAGGATGTGGCATTTCACATCGACGACTTGCCTGAAGCAACTGCCGACTTGGCACAATTGCTTGAAGACTGCGGATATGACGATGCTTGCATATACGGCCACGCTCTTGAGGGCAATTACCACTTTGTGATAGCTCAAGGCTTTGACCACGAGGAGGATGTGGAAAAATATCGCCGACTGATGAAACAAGTTGAGACGCTTGTTGTAGACAAATACGACGGCTCACTCAAAGCCGAACATGGCACGGGCCGCAATATGGCTCCGTTTGTTGAAAAAGAATGGGGAGAAAAAGCATACCGCATGATGCGCCGACTGAAGGGCGTCATGGACCCGCTCAACATACTCAATCCCGGGGTAAATTTCAACGACGACCCGGAGTGCTACATCAAAAATATGAAGCCGCTGCCATTGGCAAACGACCATGTTGACCGTTGCATTGAATGTGGATTTTGCGAGGTTAATTGTGTGTCGTGCGGATTTACGCTCTCGGCACGCCAGCGCATTGTTGTGCAGCGCGAAATTGCACGTCTCCGCCGCACGCGCGAGAATGATGAGCGACTGAAAACTCTCGAAAAGCAATTCAAATATCTTGGCAACGAAACGTGTGCCGGCGACGGTTTGTGCTCTACATCGTGTCCGATGCACATAAACACTGCCGACATGATACACGACCTGCGCAGCAATGCCTTGTCGCGCACATCAACCGGATATAAAATCGGCAAATGGGCAGCAGAAAATCTCAATAGCGCAAAATCTATGCTACGCCCGCTGCTCAACGTTGCCAATGGTGCACACACTCTGCTTGGCGACGACAACGTGAACGCCATGGGCCGCACTTTGCACCACATTGGCATACCTCTGTGGACATCGGCACTACCGGCAGCAACTCGTGTGAACGTGACACAAACACATTTGCCGCGCAAGGTGGTTTACTTCCCGTCGTGCATCAACCAAACCATGGGCGCCACACGCGAAAAAGGAGCAACCGTCAAGCCGGTGATACAAGAGATGGTTGAGCTCTGCAATAAAGCCGGATATGAGGTGTTGTTTCCCGATAATATGCGCAACTTGTGTTGTGGCATGATTTGGGAAAGCAAAGGTATGCCCGAGATAGCAAACAGCAAGACAGCCGAGCTTGAGCGTGCACTGCTTGAGGCCTCTGACGGCGGACGCTTGCCCGTGCTCTGCGACCAAAGCCCGTGCTTGCACCGTATGCGCAATCACATAAAATCGCTGAAATTATATGAGCCGGCTGAGTTTATTGAAACGTATCTTGCACCACATCTAGAGTTCCGACCTATCGACGAACCGATTTCAGTGCACATCACTTGCTCTACGCGCCACATGGGCTTGGCCGACACCATCGTGAAGTTGGCTCAGCGCTGCTCACGCAACGTCATCGTGCCGGCCGAAATAGGTTGCTGCGGATTTGCCGGCGACAAAGGGTTTATGCTACCCGAGCTCAATGCTTGGGCTCTGCGCAAACTCAAGCCTCAATTGGCAGCTAACAGTGTGAAGCGCGGATTTTCAAACTCGCGCACATGCGAGATTGGTCTTACCGGAAATTCAGGCATACCCTACAAATCAATAGCCTATTTGGTGAATGAGGTGACAATGCCTAAAAAAACTTCTTTATAAATCATGCATACCATAAACAATCAAAGTCAAAAACGCCTGCTGGCACTCGACATACTCCGAGGCATCACCATCGCCGGGATGTTACTGGTTAACAATCCGGGCACATGGGATGCTATATATGCCCCGCTCTGCCATGCCGAGTGGAACGGACTCACACCAACCGATTTGGTATTTCCGTTTTTCATGTTCATCATGGGCGTATCAATGTTTTTCTCGCTGCGCAAATACAACTATAAACTCAGCGCTGCCGCCGCAGTGAAGATATTGCGCCGCACAATTGTAATCTTTCTTATAGGAGTGGCCGTGGCTTGGTTTGCACGTTTTTTGCGTGCGCTCAACAATGATGCCACAATTTTAGAGGCCATAAATAATTTTGATGCCATGCGAGCGCTCGGTGTGATGCAGCGTTTGGCACTGTGCTACGGTGTTGGTTCGCTGATAGCGCTGATATTTGAGCGTAGTTCGCTGAAGTGGATAATCGCCGCCATTCTTGTGGTGTACGGCATACTTTTGCTGACGTGCAACGGCTATGAATTTTCCGAGGGAAACATCATTTCAGTGATTGACCACCGGGTGTTCGGGGCCAAACACATGTACAACGAAACCGTTGGCGGTATCACGTTGGCATTCGACCCGGAAGGGCTGCTGAGCACATTGCCGGCCATAGCGCACGTGCTCATTGGCTATCTGTGCGGAGCATTAATTTTGTCGGTCAAAGACAACAATTTGCGCATCAATAAGTTATTTATAATAGGAACAAGTTTGACATTTGCCGGATTTTTATTGTCGTACGGCTTACCTATCAACAAAAAAGTGTGGTCACCAACATTCGTTATGGTCACTTGCGGCTTGGCATCAAGCTTTTTGGCTTTGCTGATATGGATAATTGACATAAAAGGGCATAAACGTTGGTGCCGTTTCTTTGAGTCGTTTGGCATAAATCCGCTGTTTTTGTACGTGCTTGGTTCGGTGCTGAGCTTGTGCTTCTCGCTCATAAAATTCCCGTTTGGCAGCATACACAGTTTGCTTTATAACGGCTGCTGCTTGCCGATAGCCGGCGATGATGCCATGTTGGCTTCGCTGCTCTTTGCAGTGATATTTGTATGCATCAACTGGTGCGTAGGTTACATACTATACAGAAATAAAATATACATTAAGATATGATACTCATAGCTGACTGTGGAAGCACCAAAATTGATTGGTGTTTGGTTGACGAAGGTAAAGTTGTGAAGCAAATTTTCACTTGCGGCATGAATGCCGTGATGCTGTCGAAAGACGAGATTGCTGCACGACTGGCCAAAGAACTTGTGCCCGAACTTGAAGGGCTGAACATGGAGGCAGTTTATTTTTATGGTGCCGGATGCATCAGCAACGATGTGTGCGAGAATGTGGCAAATGCCATACGCCAAAACATCACTGCCGACATTGTTGAGGTGCACACCGACTTGCTTGCCGCCGCCCGCGCGCTGTGCGGACACGAGGCCGGCATAGCGTGCATACTTGGCACCGGTTCAAACTCATGCTACTACGACGGCAAAGATATAGTTGAGAATGTGTCGCCGCTGGGATATATACTCGGCGATGAAGGCTCAGGCGCTGTGCTGGGAAAATTGCTGATTGGCGACGTGCTCAAAAATCAATTGCCGGCCGAACTGTGCAAAAAGTTTTTGCAGCAGTATAACCTGGACCGCGTGGCAATCATCAAACGCATATATCGCGAGCCACAGCCCAACCGTTTTTTGGCCTCAGTGTCGCCATTCTTGTTGCAAAACATCAACGAACCGGCTGTGCACAAGCTTGTGCTGTCATCGTTCACGGCATTTTTCACCCGCAACATTGCACAATATCCCAACTACCGCAATCTGAAAGTGAACTTTATAGGCTCAATTGCCTACTACTACAAAGACGTGCTCAAAGAAGCTGCAGCGCAATGCGGATGCACCATAGGCACCATCATCAAGAGCCCCATGCAAGGTCTCATCAACTTCCACTCCTAAAATAAATATTCGCATATATGGCATTTGTAAAAATCACAGAACAACCTTCGCTCTACAATGACCTGGAGACCAAGTCGGTTGACGAAATTCTCCATGACATTAACAACGAAGACAAGAAAGTGGCATTGGCCGTAGAAAAAGCCATACCCCAAATAGAGAAATTGGTCACAGAAATTGTGAGCCGCATGAAACGTGGTGGCCGCATATTTTATATCGGAGCCGGCACTTCAGGCCGCTTGGGTGTGCTCGATGCCTCAGAGATACCGCCCACATACGGGCTTGCCCCGGGCTTGGTGATAGGCCTTATTGCCGGTGGCGACACTGCGCTGCGCAACCCGGTTGAGAATGCCGAGGACGACACCCGCCAAGGTTGGCTCGACCTGCAAGAGCACAACATAACCAACAAAGACACAGTGATTGGTATTGCCGCATCGGGCACCACACCATACGTGATTGGCGCGCTCGAAGAATGTCGCCGCCACGGCATACTCACAGCAGCAGTGACCTCAAACCCCGAGTCGCCCCTCAGCGCCGCCGCCGACATTGCCATCGAAACTGTGGTCGGTCCGGAATATGTGACGGGCAGTTCACGCATGAAATCGGGCACAGCACAAAAGTTGACATGCAACATGATAACCACAGCCACAATGATAAAACTAGGCCGCGTGAAAGGCAACAAGATGGTGAATATGCAGCTGTCAAATGCCAAGTTGGTTGACCGCGGCACACGCATGTTGATTGACGAGCTATCGCTGCCGTACGACGAAGCACATCGTCTGCTATTGTTGCACGGCTCAGTGAGCGAGGCTATCAAAGCATACAAACAATAATAAAATCATCACACACTCCTCAAATCATGAAACTATCTGTTTTTCTGGCAATGGTCACCGCCTCATGCACAATATTTGCCCAAACACCGGCAAAGAAATATACCGAGCTATACGGCCAACGTGCCTCACTTTTTGAGACATTGGGCTGCGACTCAACATCAATTGTGATGCTTGGCAACTCGCTCACCCAAGGCTGCGAATGGCACGAGTTGTTTGACAATCACAAGGTGCTCAATCGCGGCATTAACGGCGATATTGTTGAGGGCATTGCTGACCGCATCGACCCAATTGTGAACGGTCATCCGGCAAAGATATTTCTGCTCACCGGTGTGAACGATGTGAGCCACAATCTCACTGCCGACTCAATAGCTAATGCGTTGGGCCAACTCATCGACACTATACGCACCCGCACACCGCAAACGCGCCTATATGTGCAAAGTCTGTTGCCCATCAACAACAGCTTTGGCCGCTACAAACTCATGTTTGGCAAAGAGCAAGTGATACGCGACATCAATGCACTTCTCGAGCCAATAGCAAAAGCCAAAGGTTGCGTGTGGCTAAACTCCTACCCTATATTCTGCGATGCCGACGGCAATCTCAAGGCCGAATGGACCAACGACGGCCTGCATTTGCTAGGACCCGGCTATTTGGCATGGCGCGACTTCCTTTTGCCATACATCAACGAATAGCTGACAGTCAATGCAATAGAGAAGCTATAACATTTTTTTGCACATAACAGTTAAAAAATAGCGCCAAAATATTGGGTGGAATAAAACAAAAGCGCTATCTTTGCACTGCAAAAGCAAAAACCACGGAGAGGTGGGTGAGTGGCTGAAACCACCAGTTTGCTAAACTGACGT
>CAYSLD010000025.1:0-18459 GCA_964431795.1 uncultured Bacteroides sp. | reverse complement strand
CGCCCATACCGATGATGCGGTTTTTGGGAAGACCACTTGTTTTGTGGATCAAGTAAGTCATTGTGTCCATCGGGTTTGAGATGCAAACGATGATAGCGTTGGGTGAGTGTTTGAGCACGTTGTCCATTACTGACTTAACGATACCTGCATTTACACCGATGAGCTCTTCACGAGTCATGCCCGGTTTGCGGGGAATACCTGAAGTGATTACAACTACATCTGAACCTTCAGTAGCTGTGTAGTCGTTAGTAACACCTTTGAGTGTGGTGTTGAGGCCGAGGATGTTTGCTGTTTGCATGATATCCATAGCTTTGCCTTCGGCAACGCCTTCTTTGATATCGAGCAATACTACTTCGTCTGCAACTTGGTTGCAAACCAATACATTTGCGCAAGTGGCGCCTACATTACCGGCACCGATGACTGTAACTTTAGACATTGTAATAATATTTTATTGGGTTTATTTTTGTTTGAGGTTCTATATATACTTGCCTATTTTATTAAGTAATGTGTGTGGCCCTTAGCCAACCACAAAATTAATAATTAATTTTCGCGTAGGCAAATTTTTTCTGTTTTTATATTTGTGTGTTCTCTTCGTGCACAATATTATTGCAAAATACAACTTTTTTTGTTACAAAAATTCATCCTCTCAAAAAAAATATCTAATTTTACAGCCGAATTTAAACTTCTTATCAACAATATGAAAAAGAATTACTGCTTTATCGCGCTAATCATATCTTTGGTAGCTGTGATTACGTCGTGCACGCACAATGAGAGCACTATAACCGACAAACTTCAGCAATATGTGTCGAACGATGTTGACTTTGTTATTGCCGGAGATTTGCAACAAATGCTCGAAGTGACTGACAGCCATACAAACACCGACGGCAAAGTCACCCTCTCTGAATATATGCAAAAACTCATTGCCACCATGCCCTCTTCGGTGCGCAACAACATCAGCGATGTGCTCGACGCACAAGGCTTGGATTGGTCTACGGCAGTGTGTGGCATACGCATTTCTGACAACGAAGTGCAAACTCTCAATATCTTTTCGGTGAGCGATGCCGGCGACTTTGCCGACTACTTCGTTGACACTTATCAGTTCAAGAAAAACAAACAAGAAGGTTTTGTCACTGTCAGCGGCGATGATTTTGCTATCGTGATGCGCGACAATCTCGCTTTTTTCGCTACGCGCAACGACCGCGCAGCATCGGCAGCCGAGGCCATAAATGTTGTTAACGATTGGTCTAAACAAGCAAAGTCAAAAAATATTGCCGATTGGAAATGTAAGTATCTTGACGACGGCAACGTCATTTCGGCTATGTTCAACCTCAGCAACGTTTGCCGCAAGTTGCAAGATGAAATTGACGATGCCGACTTTTGGGAGCAAACGCGCCCGCAAACGCTCATGCTCAGCAACCTGTTGCCCGAAGCTCGCAAACTCATTATTGGTGCCACATTTAATATTAAAGGCCTCACTGCCACGCTCAACGGCAAGTTCTTCACTCAAGAAGGTGATGCCTACAATTGGCAAAACATTGACGGCAATTTCAACTCCGGCTTGCTCAAATATGCCACCGACAACGATGTGGCTGCTATTGGCGTGGCAAATGCCTCAAACCTCACAGCACTGCTTGGCCAAAGCTTCACAGGCCTTGGCAGCGAAATTATCACCAAATGGCTGGGCAATTTCAACGGCTCGATGATGCTTGCCGTTGGCGTTAATACTCCCGATATGGCGAAAATACTTGATGCTCCCACAAACAATCTGCACCTTGTGCTCGCCGTAGACTGTAAAGCCGGTAAAGCTCAGCAAGCCCTCAACACTTTTGCCTCGCTCATGAGCTTTAGCGGAGATGCAAACATCACCAAGCACATAGCCGGACAAGAGTTGCGCTTTTCAATCCCCACCACTTATAAAGAAAATCCGGCTCTCGAGTCGTGGGAGGACGGATACTACACTCCGGTCTACACAAACTTTGTGATGAAGGCCGACGGCGATGTGCTCCTACTCTCTAACAACGAAATAGACCCAACTCCGGTCACCGCCTTTACTGCCGACATGTTTAAAAACAAATATGCCATGGCTGTCATCAACTTGCCCGCAAACAGCAATATGATTAAAGCTCTGCACGCTAACTTTGGCGCTGACGTGCGCTTGTCTATCGAGAAATCGCAATTCGAAGCAAAAATCACACTCACTAACAGCAAGAAAAACTTCATAGAAGTGCTGGTAGATATTATGCAAAATGCCTAAAATTATAGTAACACTATGCAACAGATAAAAAAGATAACCCTCAACAATGCGCTGCCTCGCGTGTTTGCCGGTGCCGAGCACGATGTGCCCGTCGTAAACTCGCAGGTGTGGTTGCACCGCGTGGAGTTTGAACGCGATGCCAGCTATATGGTTGAGGCCGAATCGGGCACCGGCAAATCGTCGATGTGCTCATTCATCTATGGCAACCGCCGTGACTATCTTGGCAACATATATTTCAACGACACCGACATCCGACAACTCTCCGTTGCCGACTGGTGCGAAATACGTCGTCGCCATTTGGCTCTGCTCCCGCAAGAAATGCGCCTATTTGCCGAGCTTACAGCTGTAGAAAATATTATGATTAAAAACCGCCTCACCGACCGATACTCTGAGGCAGAAATACTTCGTCTGCTCGGCGAACTTGAAATTGATAACCGCGCCAACCAATTGGCTGCACGATTGTCAATTGGCCAGCAACAGCGCGTGGCTATTGTGCGCACGCTTTGCCAACCGTTCGATTTTATCATACTCGACGAGCCGGTCAGCCACTTGGACGCACGCAACAACAAAACTGTTGCTGCACTGGTGAAACGTGTGGCCGACGAAAATCATGCCGGCATCATCACAACATCTGTCGGCAATCCTCTCCTCCTCGAAAATGCACAACACGTAAAACTTTAGCATCATGGTTTGGAAATTATTAAGAAAAAACATATCGGCAGGCCAGATTTTCGGCTATGCCATTGCCAACCTTGTGGGTTTGGCCATTGTGTTGTGCGCTATTCGCTTTTACGGTGACGTGCAATCTGCTTTTGAGTCGGAAGATTCGTTCGTAAATAAAGACTACATCATCATCTCTAAGACCGTGTCGACAATGAACACTATCGGCATGGGCGGCTCAACCACTTTCGACGAGCGTGAAATATCACGTCTGCGCAGCCAACCTTGGGTGCGCGAGGTCGGCGAATTTACCGCAGCCAACTTCAGCGTGCAAATGTCAATTGACGTTGGCGGCAACGGTATGTCTACATTTATGTTCTTTGAGTCAATCCCCGACAATTTCCTCGATATATCGCCCGACGATTGGACTTTCGACCCTCATCATCCGGTTGTGCCCGTGATTATGTCGAAAGACTATCTGGCACTTTACAACTTTGGCTTTGCCGCCAGCCGCGGCTTGCCTCAGCTCAGCGAGTCGCTCATAGGTAATGTGCCCCTCACCGTGCAACTCAGCGGAAACGGCGACAGCGCCACACTCCCGGCGCGTATCGTTGGCTTCTCTTCGCGCCTAAACACCATAGCTGTGCCTCAAGACTTTATGAATTGGGCAAACGAACGCTTTAGCGCTACTGAGTTGCCCGACCCATCACGCTTGATTGTTGAAGTAAATCAACCCGGCGACCCCGATATTGATCGCTATATGACTCGCAACGGTTTTGAGGTTGCCGGCGATAAGGCCGACAATTCAAAGGCATCATACTTCCTCACTGTTGTCACCTCAATTGTTGTGGCTATCGGCGCTATTATTTCTGTTTTGGCATTCTTCATTCTCATGCTCAGCATTTATTTGCTGCTGCAGAAAAATCGTCAAAAACTGCACGACCTCATGCTATTGGGCTATGCCCCCGCGCAAGTCGCCAAGCCTTATTTCTTGCTTGTGATGATTGTTAACGGCTCTGTGCTCGTTTTGGCTGAGCTGATTATGGTGCTCGCCGCATCGTGGTGGCAACCGCGTTTGCAAGAAATAGGCGTGACATCCGGCTCTATAATTCCTGCTGCCATCACCGGTGTGCTCATCATTGCACTTGTCACCACGCTCAACATCATCGCTATTTCTAAAATTGTGCGTCGCAATTTCTAATTATAACAAACCGTAAACAAATACTACAAAACAGTGACAACATTGTTACATAGCACTACGTTTACAAACATTAACATAAAAATTAGGTAATATGCTTGGTTAATATCAAAAATATATTAACTTTGCAGTTGTGAAATTGGTTATAACTAAACTACAGCCTCTGTAAGTTTAGTCTGAATTTCGAGTTATCAGCTCTCTGAGCTGTAAAATATACAACAAAAGTTAGATTCATCAGATAACGTTTTGTTAGACATATATACTTGAATTTTGGTTATGAGGGAGGTGCGTTGCTGTGAAGTAGCGCACTTTCATTTTTTTATGCCGCACCGCACCAAGTAAGCGACCATAGCTCGCAAGTAAGGAGTAAAGAGTAAAGGGAAAGGAGTGTTGACGGTGCTGCACCCCTTGCGGGTGCAACAACTTTAGCCGGGGGATTATTCCCCCGGTAGTGATGAAATAGGCGTCGCAACCCCTTGTGGGTTGCATATTATTATCACATGCAACCCGCCAGGGGTTGCCGGAT
This sequence comes from uncultured Bacteroides sp., assembly GCA_964431795.1. Lineage (GTDB taxonomy): Bacteria > Bacteroidota > Bacteroidia > Bacteroidales > Muribaculaceae > CAG-873. The sequence goes on along the minus strand of CAYSLD010000025.1, from coordinate 13,821 downwards.
TGAGAGTATCGTTGTCCGGGGGTATGAACCCCCGGTTTAAGCAGCAGCACCCGCAAGGGGTGCCGACCATACGGATGTGCTGACGGAGAGTAGGGGCGCAAACTTTTGCGCCCGCCTCCGGATGGCCGCAACAACAAAGTAAAAAGTAAAAAGTAAGGAGTAAAAAGTAAGGAGTAAAAAGCGTTTACTTTTTACTCCTTACTTTTTACTTGCACGCGCAGCGTGCTGTGTTATTTTGCGAGCACTACGACCTCAACTTTGTCGGATGAGGCGTTTTTGGTGCCATATTTGGCGAGGATGTATGCGCGGTAGTATCCGTTGGTCACTTGTTTGCCATCACTGTCTTTGAGATCCCAAACGTAGGGGAATGAGGCATTTTCAACAGATAGCACAGTGTTGCGCTGTGAGTCTTCAATCACAAAACGAGTGTCGGGCTCGCCGTAGAATGTGTGATTAACATCAAACGTAACCGACTCGTACACCGATTTGCTGTCGGCAGCAAGCTCAATGTCGCCGTCAATCTCTTGCACGGTGAATGTGATGCTTTGAGTGGTGCTGTTTCCGGCATTGTCGCTAACAGTGATTGTTACGGTGTGAGTGCCTTCAGTCAAGTCGCTGAATGTGTATTGGAACGTTGCATCATTGTCGGTGCCGAGAGTGAATGCGTGCGAAGCTTCAGCTTTAGTCACCCCGTCGAGAGCGACTGTTGTGTTAGCACCAAGTTTGTTTGTTGTGCACAGTCCGGCAGCGCCAAGAGAGATATTAGCGTAGACAGTGGGCGATGTGCTACCAACAACAGCACCGTCGGTATATTCGGGTTTGTCAACGTAGATATCGCTGAATTGCGGGCCTTCAACCGTTACGGTCTCGTCGCTCTCAGTTGAGTTGTCAACGTACGCCAAAGTGTTGACTCCGCTGGCGCGCACACCGTCAGCATCTTCGGTGACGATGACAATGCGGTTGGTGCGACTCTCTGAAGCTGGGTAGGTGTTGATTGGCACGTAGACTGAGGCATCAATTTCGCCGTTCACCACTTTAGCAGCTGCAGTGGCGAGAACAGTTTCGTCAAGGTCTACGGTTGCGCTCACGTCTTTGCTGTCAACAAGTATAGTGCTCACTTCGAGCGGAGCCTCGTAGATTTTTACGATAGCTGTGCCGTTGTAGTTGGTGTCAACCTCGCCGAGCGCATTTGCCACGTATGCTTTTACGTTGACAGTTGTTTCGGGCAGGAATGTTACGGGAGTGAGTGTTTCGTCATCGTCGTTGCTAAGCACACTTTCGTTGTTGACTGAGGTGATAGTCACATTCTTCTCCGGGAAGCGGATTTTTATAGCCGGGTCGCCGCATAGGTTGTAGCACCACGTGTTAAGGCGTTCTTGCAGACGTTGGCTGTTTTTGATTGCAGTGTTGTGAGCAGTGGCATATAGGCTGCCGAGGGTTACTGTGCCGCTGGCGGCAGCATAGGCATTGATAAAGCCTTCGCTGATGAGCGTGTTTGCATCAAGTAGCACAGAGCGGGCAGAAGCAACCAAGCCAATCATGCCGCCGTTGTTTTGTTGCAACATATCATCGGCGATACCCACGGTTGAGCGGTCGAAGCATGAAGAGTTACAAGTTGACAACATAGCCACCGGAGCATAAGTGTAGGCTGTTGAGCCAACCAAGCTGGTGGTCCATATATATTCTGAGGCAAAACCGATTTCGGCGCCGTGGCCGTTATAGCAGAATAGGCCCATGCCCTGCTGCAATTTCTCAGTGATTACGCTGCGAAGTGCTTCGGAAGAGCTTGAGGTGTGCGGATAAATCAAGCAGTGGCCTTGGTGTGTGGTTATTGCCGGTTTGCCGCTTTTCAATATGCTTTGCACATTCAAACTTTGATTGAAGTGCTGGTTTGAGTCGCCGTTATCGCTGACAAGTAGCGCGTTCATCATCACATCGGCCGGCACCTCTTGTTGCATGTAGTTGATGAGCTTTTTGTTGACGTCAGAGGCAAAACCTGCATTGCCGGCGGGGATACGTCCTACGGCAACGTCAACGGTTGACGAGGCCGAAGTCAGCGCTGTTGCAGTGTCTGTGTCTTTCAAACAGCCAAAGTAGTCGTCGCTGGCAAAGTTGAGGTGAGCATTTGATGCGGCAGAAATCATGTCGCTGGTCACCGGCTCAACTTCAAACGTAATCAGCGGGTCGTATGACGGATTGGTGCTGATTTGACGGAAGTCAGCGCACGCTTTACCGTACATGAGCACTGATTTGAGCTTGCTTTTGTCGCGGTCGTAAAACATTTTTATGGCGCGACGTATAGCCATTGTTGACGGTGTGCCCGAGCCAAATTCGTTGAAGATTTGTGCTTGGGTGTACACATTCACGTCAATGCCATCATATTTGCGGTGAGCTGCCGCCAATTGCTCGGCATAGTTGAGCAATTCGTCGGTAGTGATAATAAGCATATCGGGGGTGGCATCGGCGTGTATGTCTTGGTTGTCTATTTCGCCAACATATTGCACTGATTGTTGTTGCTGTGCAGCGTCGAATGCTATCAAACGGCACATACCTGCTGTGCTTGTGTTTGAGTAGGTGCGGTCAAATGTGCCGGTGAATGTGCTGTTATCGGCATCGTAAAGACCGGTGTGCTCAAATACAGAGCCCGGGCTCGACACGTTCCACACATGAGTGGTGGGCGTGGCGCCTTCAACAGTGAAGTTTGTGCCTGAAGTAACTTTCAAAAAGTTCATGAGCAATGAGCCGTCTTCGCCGTGCAGCACGTTTTTGCGCGGATAAATGAGCACTGCGCGGTCAAGGGCAACGTACGATAGTTTATCGTTTGCGGGGATGAGTGAGCTGAAAGTGTACACACCGTCAGCAATAGTCTCCTCACCGTCAGCGGGAGTGACGCGCGAGCGTCCGGTGCCGACGTTGTAGTTTAGGTCACCGTTATAGCTGGTATCTACTTTGCACTGTTGTGTGGTGGTGAGTGTCAAAGCTGAGCATGTGGCAGCCCCCAATGTGTACGTAGCCCATACTGTGGTGTTAAGAATAGGCACCTCAACGGAGTAAGTGCCGTAGTTGTTGTCGCCTGCGGCATAGTCGCGGATGGCAAAGTTTGTCTCGATTGTTTCGCCACCGTTATATTTTTGTGTGTGAAATATGCAGCTTTGTTCGCCCAACGCCTCGGCTTCTTTCTCGTAGAGTGCTATAGAAAGGTGCTCGTCGGTAGTTGTGGCAGCTGTGGTTTTATAGCCTACAGCTTCGGGTGTGCTGCCGCCAACTTCGGCATCGGTGAGCAAGTAGTAGCCTGCTGTTGATGCATAGTTGCGATACACTGTGTAAAGCTGATTTTTGTTTGAGTCGGTGCCGGTGAGCTGAGTGCGCACCTCGGCATCGCCGAAAAATATCAAGCGTCCGTCGTCGGTGTGCAGCGACAAAGTAGGTTGCACGTCATCAGGTTTTGCGGTAGAGAAGATGTGGTCACTTAGTAAACTACCACCGTATCCGTAAACTTTCACATTCTCGGGATTGCTGAAACCCCAAGAGCGCAGCTCATCATAGGTTATTTGCTGCATACCTTCATTTGTTACGCGCACTTTCACCCAGTGACCGGTGGCTAGGCGCGAACTTGTGGCGTAGTAGTCTGTTGACAGCGCATGTGCGGCTAGCGGAGCCACTGTCAAGAAACCGGCAACAACAAGCGATTTGCTGAAGGTTTGTTTAGTTTTATTTTTAATCATTCTATGTGTGATAATTATTGTTTTTCTGACTAAAGAAGAGTGAATCGTCATCGTGATTTGAAGTGCAACATATTTGTGCCGTTGATGTCTACGTCAAAGTCTAAACCTTCGCTGATAGCAATGTCGGCAAGTGCGGTGTCGATAAGTATTATGTCACCGGTTTTGAGCGTGATGTAGCTGCTCACATAGGCTATTGCTTGGTCTATTTCTTTGCGCAAATCATCGGCATTTATGTTGTCGCTATCTGAGTTGACGCTGACGGTGAGATTGCCCTCGGTGGTTTGTGCTATTGCGCCGGGGCCTGTGATGAGAGCTCCGTCGCGGCACCAACTAACGTCGGCAGCGTCGTTGATAGAGTAGGGGTGCACTGCTGCGATAAAATCGCTATAATATCTATGTGCAAATTTCTCGGATATGTGCATACCAACGCGTGTGATGCACACTCCGATAAGTGTTTTGCCTTTCCATTCGCTGATGTCGTCGGGCATAAACCATGGCCGTCCGCGATTTATTATAGCTGAATCAGGGGTTACACTTATTTTTTTATCTCTAGAAATATATAACGATTTCATTTTTTACTGTTTGTTATTGCTGTTGATCCGCAGGTGCGCAGCCGATTGTACATCACTGCCAGGTGTGAGTAGATTGACGTGTTTTGTACAACAACGTTTTTGCGCACGCGTATGCGGCACGGGGTGAAATTCCATAGTGCCTGTATGCCGGCGTCCATGATAGTTTCGGCCACTTGTTGAGCCACGCCCACGGGCACGGTCACGGCGGCTATGCTCACGTTCAGTGAGCGGCACACATGTTCAAGTTGGCTGATGTCGTAGACCGGTATGTTGCATATTTTTGTGCCTATCACGTCGGGGTTGACGTCAAATCCGGCCACAATGTTCAGCCCGTACGGTTGCAAACCGCCGTCGGCCATGAGGGCCGAGCCGAGGCTGCCGGCTCCGACAATCACAGCGTTGTGGCGCTCGCCAAAGCCCAAAAATGTGAGCAAACGTTGTTCGAGCACTGCAACTTCATAGCCTATGCGTGTTTTGCCTTTTATGTTGAGAAATGACAAATCTTTTGCTATCTGCGAGGCGTCAACGCCAACTTCGGCGGCGATGCGTGTTGACGACACGTGCTCCACACCTTCGTTGCGCAGCGTGGTCAAAAGCGCAAGATACCACGGCAATCTGCGGAGTGTTGGCTCCGGAAATTGCGCTGCAACGCTGTTGTGGCGTGTTTTGGTGTCGTTTGCTTGATTTGCCATAGTCTGCAAAGATACAATTTTTTTCTTGATTAAGTTGTATGATTTTTTATCTATTTATCAGTTTGTCACTGCAATACGTTTCGACTCGGTGTCGTAGGTGGTGCCGTCGCAGGTGATAGTTGCGCGATATACGTATATGCCGCGTTGCACTCGGCGTCCGGCAGCGTCGCACAAGTCCCACGTTACGGGTGTTGAGGTGAACATATCGCTCATGCCTGTTGACGATTGTGACCAGATGGCTTGTCCGAGTAGGTTGTAGACAGTCACGCTCACTGTTGCCATTTGGTCGGGGCGGTCGTGGCTGATGTAGAAGTTAGCTTGCACTGAGGCGGGATTGCTGTCTGTCCAGATGTCGTAAATCTTGGGCGCAACGTTCTCTTTGACGGTGAAGTTGATTGTTGCTTCTTGTGAGTTGCCGTCGGTGTCCCACACGCGTAACAGCAAGCTGTGGTCACCCGTAGAGATTGTGCTGAGCGGGTAGTTGATGATGCCACCGTTGCTTTCGCTGTCAGTGTCGAGTGTGAAGTAGTTTGAGACGTCGCTGTATGTGGTGCGTCCGTCGAGCACCATAACCATTTGGTGACCGATGCCGGCTTGCGATAAGTTTATGCCCATGTTGTCCTCAACTTGTGCTATTGCCATCGGGTCGGGGTTCACGATGTCGCCGTTGGCAAACGTTGAGTGGTTGAGGTAGAATGATTTGATGACCGGCTCTTCGGTGTCGGCTTCGGCCGTATCGTCGTATCCTGCCACGTAAAATTGGCTGTTCACACCGCAAGCTTCAGTGCTGTTGTCGGTGCTCAGTGCATACATATTTGCTGTTGCGGGGCGGAAGTTGTTTGAAATTTCTGCCGGCATTTTCACTTGCATGGTGAATTTACCGTTTTCAACTTTCGCAACACCGGCATACAAGCGTTTGCCATGGCTCTCAAAGTTTATTTCTTCACCTTCGGTGTTGTTTGATGTGTAGCCGTGGGTGGTTGTGGTGTATTCGGCATCGTATAGTGTCACGGTGACGTTGCCGTTAAAGTCGCTGAGCAAGTCGCCGGCACCGTCGCGCACCGAGCCTTCGAGAGTGACAGTTTGGCGAGCTGCTATGGTGGGCTGATTGTCGCCGTCAACAGCCACGCCGTCTATAGCGTCGAGGCTCACAATGTTGTCGGCAATGAGCATACGCATTGCGGGGTCGCCCATGAGCACGTAGCGCAAGCGGTTGGTGTCGGTGATGCGTTTGTCGCTGCTGTCGCGAATGTCGTTTTTGGCGAGTCGGTACACTTCACCGAGAGTGTGGTAGCGATTGTTTTCGTCGCGGGCGCCAAGGAACCGGCCAAAGGCGGCGCTGAGATATCCGTTATAAAGTATGTACACCGGGCGTGTGGCGCTGATTGTGGCAATTGTGCCGCCATAGCGTTCATGCCACATTATTTCGCCACCGCTGAGCGTGGCTGAGTCCCAACGCAAAAAGTTGCAAGTTGCGGCATATAGTATGGGCAACCTGTTGAGATACATGCTGTTGATGTCGTTGTATGTGAGCTGGCCTTCGTGAGTCCATGAGTGGTTGTTGGCATGGCCTATGAATGTCCACAGCATTGTGCCCTCGTCGAGCAAGCGGAACATTTCTTCGCGTGCATCGGGATAGCTGTTGTTTTGGCGCAAGTAGGCATCCATATAAACCTTGTTCACAAGAAATTGCTGGCCGTTTGTGGCTTGCAGATTGTTTATGAAGGTCTCGGTTTGGTTCATGTGGTCGGCGCTGTCGCCGTCGTCGGCAAGTGCCATTATGTTGTTGCGCCAACTGCCGGTTTTTGACTTTTGCACGTATTGCACCAATTTGTCAACGTCGCTGGTGGCTTCGCTCAGCGAGGTTACGGGCATACGGCCCACGGCTATTGACAGCACGGCGCGGCTTTGTGCTGAGCCTGAGTTGTCCTCAAGCATGGCAAGAAAGTCGTCGGTGGTGTATCCGTCGTTGTCGCTGAGTGCATCGCGTATTGACGGCGATATCCATATTGGCACTGTTGGTGCGCTGTTTGCAAAGTCTGAAGTGATGTGTCGGTTGTCGTATGTGGCGCGGCCCATGAGCAGTGCGTGGGTTAGGGGCACTCCGCTTTGTTTGCCGCGGTCGTAGAGCATTTTCAGATAGCGGCGCATGGCGCCAATGTCGGCGCTGCCCGAGCCAAATTCGTTGTACACTTTTTCAACATCTACTACGGTCACATCCAAGCCTTCTTCGCGGTGCAAAGCTGCTATGCGTTCGGCTTGTGCCGACCATACGCTGGGAGTGAATATCACCATGTTTGTGCCTTGCGAGGCGTGCAAGTTTTGATTGCTCACGCGCGACACATAGCCGGGCTCGGGCATTTTTGCCGATGGCGACCATGCAACATAGTTGCGCGAGCCGGTATAGCTGTTTGTCCACACTATCGCGCCGTTTGAGGCCGATGATGTGTTCATTGCATATATGTTTTGCGGGTTGGTGACATCCCACACACGAGTGTCGTCAGTGGCATCTGATAGCTGTGCCGATGTGCTCTTCAGGTAGAATGGCAGATAGCCGTCGGTGTCGCTCAGACTGAGCGAACGTGTGTAGTTGATGGCTATATAGTTGAGCCATGCTGCCGATACGGTCACTGTTGAGCTATGGCGTATGCCCAGCGTGAGGGTTTCGCCGCTCACAGTCAAGTCGTGGCGCGCGGTGCCCAGTGTGCCGTGCAAATATTCGCTGTTGGCTGTAGAACTGATTTTGTCGCTTGAGTTGCTCTCAACGGTCTCGCCGTTTGCGGTGAATGTGAGAGTTGAGGCTGCCGAAAGTGTGCGTGCCACAAATGAACATTCCATCCACAGCACCCCGCTGTCTATGCGTCCGGGCATCTTAAAAGTGAACGTGCGCGATGGTGTGTATTTGAAGTCTTCGCCAACGAGAGCGGCACCGGCCTCGCCGGGGCTCACCAATTCTTGCTCATATTGCAGGCGGTCAATAAATGAAGTTTCTGGATTTGAAGCCTCTGCGCGGCCCACCTTTTCTATTTCGGGGGCCTCGTCGTCACTGCTCTCGGTGATATAGTAGTAGCCGTAGTTGCTGAAGTGATTAGTTGTTTGCACATATCGGCCGCTCACGGCTTCACTCCACGACTCGGGACCGACGGCATAAAACACCACGCCGTTGCTTGTGAGCTCTGATTGCACTATCGGCAAGTCGTCAACATAATTTTTTACGGTCAAGTTGTCTTCTATCAGACCGCCGCCGTATCCGTATATGCGCACTTTCTCCGGGTTGTTAAATCCCCATTTGCTGAGTGTGGCGCGCGAAATTTGATATATGCCGGTAGAGGGTACGCTGATTTTCACCCAAGTGCCTGAGGCGAGCACCGAGGTCTCGGCGTATGTTGATAGGTCGAAAGCAGCCGCACTTGTGCTCGCCGTTATTGTCACGGCACAAGCAATGGCTCGAAGTATATTTTTAGAGAGCAATCTCATGTATATTCTCTGTTGGTTCGTTCGTATGTATATTCACGGCACAAAAGTGCACATTACAACATGATATAGTATATCATTGTTATAACGCACAAAACATAAGTTTATTGTATTGAACTAAAGATTGTTTGCTGCACAGGCAATGCTGTCGGCACTGTTGTTTGTGGCTGTGGTGTCGACCGGTGTGAGCCATTTTTCAAAATCGGTGCGCGAGCCGTTAAATGTGTTGATATCCACCGGACGCGATATGCCGCCCACACGACCGTTGTGGCTGTGTTGCCACAGTCGGCACACTTTGCCCACATCCGGGGTGCGACCACTGGCCAACCATAGGTCGAGGTCGTCGAAATTTCCTTTTATATATTTCTCGTAGACTTTGCGGTTTGAGTAAATCATCACGCGGTGGCCGCGACGTTTCAAGTAGCCTATCATGTCGCGCAAACGTCCCACCACCAAGTAGTAGTCGGTTGATTGGTTGCCGTCGGTCTCGATGTCTATCACCAGCGGCAAGCGTGTTTGCAGCCCGTTGATTGCGCGCAAAAAGTGACGGCCCTGGCGCACTCCACCATGGTTGAAACGGAAGAAATGATAAAATCCTACGATGAGATTTTGCGCCGTAGCCTCGTGATAGTTGTGCTGCAAACAGCTGTCAACAAATGTGACACCTTCGGTTGCTTTTATCACAACAAAATCTACTGAGTCGGCTGCTACTTTGGCAAAATTTATGTGCCCGTTGTGATGCGAAATGTCTATACCTTTCACCGGATATGCTTTGCGCGAAACCTCGGTGTGCATTGGTGCAACGGCTGTTGTATCGCCTGTCACGCGCGAGTACACACGCTCTATGTATGAGCGCATACATACTCCGCAAATTACCATAACAGCAACTATTGCGAGTGATATTAGGATATACAACTTCTTCTTTTGCATCGTTTGCAAATTTACACAATATTTCTGTGTATTCAAAATTTTTCATAGCAACACCGCTGATAGTGTTGACAGATGTTGGTTTTTAACATCTGCAACCTATCAGCGGTGTTTTGTAGTTGTTTCGGTTTATTGTGGATAGTTGGTTTGCGCTCCGGCCATGATGCCGTCTAAAAATTCTTGTATGCGAACTTTCATCCCGTTGTTTCGGTCAAAAATACCAAACATTTCCGAGCCGTTGCCAAACACGTTGTTATCCCACACAAACGGAGCTATGCCGTGCGATTTTGCTTCGCTGTACACGCAGGTGAGATAATATTTCATGTTGTCGAGTTGGTGTTGGTTGCCTGTGCCGCTGAGGTGGTAGCTCACGCCGGTTTCGCCCATTATGATGCCAAGACCTTGTGCGTGCCAAGTGCTGTCGAGTTTGTCAAACAGTGATTTGAGTTCTGCCTCGCCGCCATTTTTTGAAATGGTGCCGTAGCTTGCAAATTGTGTGCCCCAGTAGTAAACACCGCTGCCACCGCTGCAATAGTCGTAGGGGTCGTAGTAGTGAAATTCTACAATCAAGCGGTTGTCAACCACGTCGGCCGGAGCAACAAAGCCGCTCAAGCCATAGTTGGGGTTGGCTGAATAGGTTTGCACTATGAGATTGCGATACCAGTTGCGGCCGCCGGTTGAGCGTACGGCTTTCACAAAGTCTTGGTTGAAATTGTTTTGCACACGATAGTTTTCTTCGGTAGGTGCCGCCCAGTTTATATTTACCTCGTTTGTGCCGCTAAACACAAGGTGCTCGTCGTAGTCGCGGAAGTATGTGGCTATGTTTTTCCACAGTTTTATTTCTTTGTCTGAGATTTCGTCGGCATATTTGTCGAGGGGACGATTTTCCATCCAAAGGTCGTGGTGAGTGTTGACGATGGCATACATGCCGTTGTTCACGCAGTAGTCTACCACTTCTTTCACGCGGGCTATCCATTTTGAGTCAATTTCCATGGTTTGCTCATTTGTTACGTGAGGTTGCCAACGCACCGGAATGCGCACGGCGTTAAATCCGGCTTGCTTCAGCGCAACAATCATGGCCTCGGTGGTTTTGGGGTTGCCCCATGCGGTTTCCCACTCGTTGCGGTCGGCCATCCAGATGTTTGACCATGTTTGGTTGACGCTGTCCCAATCTCCGGCGCAGCTTTCAAATGAGTTGCCAAGGTTCCATCCGGCATAAATTTTCTTTGTCCACGCGATAGCTTCCGAGCTCATGCCGTTGCTGTTTGGCTCAACTTCGGCGGTGATGTTGATTGAGCGTGAAGCGGTGGTGAAGGTTAGGTTTATTTCTGTGCATCCAACACCGGTGTCGCTTTGGGCGGCAATAGTGTTTGACGGCACGTAAATGGTGTAAGTGGTTTTAGGTGTACCTGTGATGGCGATTTTCACGTCTTTGCCGCTGACTGAGATGTCATTGCGCACGTTGTTGCCATTGACGGTGATGAGGTTGTAGCCGCGGGGCATCACAGTGACGTCGGTGTTAAAGCTGAGCACAATTTCTGTGATGTCGGCGCTGACGTCGGTGGCACCGTTTGCGGGAGTTGTCGACACTAGTTTCAATTCTGTGGTTTTGATGTCGGGAGTGTCGTTTGAGCTGCTGCAGGCACCGGCAAATGTCATGAGTGCTCCGACAGCGAGCAGGTAATAATTTTTAATTTGTTTCATGTCAAAATTTTGTTTGTTAGAAAAAAGAAGAAAAAGATGGCTATAGTCACCTACCGCCATCTTTATGAATTTCAATATGTAAAATATAGTATTATTTTTCTTCTGTGTACCATTTAGAGTACATCAGATAGTTGTGAGCTATTTTTTGGTTCATTTCGCGGCTTTGTTCGGGGTCAACTTTCTTGATGAATTTTGCCGGAGCCCCGCCCCACAATTCGCCCGGGCCGATTTTTGTGCGCGAGAGCACAACGGCACCGGCAGCAACGATAGCGCCTTCGCCAACCTCGGCATCGTCCATCACCACGGCGCCCATGCCTATGAGTGCGTAGTTGTGAATTTTCGCGCCGTGTATGGTCACGTTGTGGCCTATCGACACGTCATCGCCAATTTCGATGGTTGATTTTTGATATAGTGTGTGGAGCACTGAGCCATCTTGAATGTTCACACGGTTGCCGATTGTGATGGTGTTTACGTCGCCGCGTAGCACGGTGTTAAACCATATCGAGCAATCGTTGCCGACAGTTGTGTCACCGATTATTGTAGCATTTTCGGCGAGAAAGCAGCCTTCACCGATTTTTGGTTCGAAGCCGCGTACAGGGATAATTAATGCCATTATAATATATTAATGTGTAAGTTGTGCAGTTTTAGCAGCGAGCCATTCACGTTCTTCGTCAGTGTCGAGCATAGGCATCAACACGGTGCGCACGGTGTTGTGGTATTCGTTGACCCATGCAATTTCTGCATCTGTCATGATTGAGGTCTCCATCAACTTCAAATCGAACGGGAAGAGTGTCAATGTCTCAAATTTTTGGAATTCGCCAAACTCGGTGGTCATTGCCGGAACGGTGAGCACGAGGTTTTCGCAGCGTATGCCATGCACGTCTTCGCGATACAAGCCGGGCTCGTTTGAGGTGATCATGCCGAGCATGAGCGGGGTGGGGGTGTTGTTCAGGCGAATTGATTGCGGGCCTTCGTGCACGTTCAAGAAGTGACCTACGCCGTGGCCTGTGCCATGCAAATAGGTCAAACCTTCGCGCCATAGGAACATACGTGCTACGGCATCGAGTTGTGCTCCGCGAGTTTCTGCCGGATAAATCATTGTGCCGAGTGCAATGTGTCCTTTCATCACCAGTGTGAAGTCGCGTTTTTGTTGCGCTGTGGGTTCGCCAAGCGATACTGTGCGAGTGATGTCGGTTGTGCCGTCAAGATATTGGGCACCGCTGTCTACCAACAAGAGGTTGCCGTTCACAACGGGCACGTCGCTCTCTTCGGTAGGCTCGTAGTGCACGATTGCGCCGTGAGCACCATATCCGGCAATAGTGCCGAAGCTTTCGTCGAAGAATAGCGGTTGTTGGCTGCGGTAGCGGCGCAACACTTCGCACACACCAAGTTCGGTGAGGGGTTCGCCTTGGCCGGCAGCACGTTTTTCTATTTCTATGAATGATTTGACGAGGGCAACACCGTCGCGAGCCATTGCTGCGCGTACACCGGCAATTTGCACATCGTTTTTGCAACCTTTGGGCACTGCAGCTACTGAGGCACCGCGCACTGCACGTTGACCAAGAGCTTCAACCACGGCAACAGCGTTGCGTCCGGGTTCTACAAGCACGGCATCGTCGGCGGGAAGTGCAGCGATAAAGCTGAGCACGTCGCTATAGTTGGCAGTAGCAACTCCTTGTTCTGCAAGATATGCTTTAACGTCATCGGTGAGTTTAGCCGGGTCGATAAGCAAAGTAGAGCCTTTGGCTGAGAGGTAGAGGAACGATGTTGCAACGGGGTTGTATGTTACGTCGTTTGAACGGATGTTGAGTGTCCAAGCAATTTCATCGAGTGCAGAGATGAACACTGATTTTGCCATTTCGGCTTTGTCGGCGGCAGCGAGAAGGCGAGCAATTTTGCTCTTAGCACTTTCACCGGCATATTTTATGTCGTGTACGAAAACTTTACATTCGGGCAATGCGGGACGGTCGGGCCAAGCGCAAGCGGGGTCGAAGTCGGTGACAACGGTTTTGCCGTGGCGAGCCATAGCGTTGCGGAGGTTTTCGGTTTCGTTAGCGTTAAACACCATGCCGTCAATACCTACAACAGCACCTGCAGCGAGGTTGTCGCCCAGCCATTCGGCAATAGAGGGAGTTTCTGACAATCCGTCTTTCATGAGAACTATCTCAGTTCCTGAAAGTTGTTGTGCTGATTGGATGAAGTAGCGAGAGTCGGTCCAAAGCAGTGCTTTGTCGGCAGTGACAACGAGTGAGCCGGCACTTCCGGTGAAGCCGCTGAAGTAGCGACGCAGTTGCCAGTGGTCGGCAATGTATTCGCTTTGGTGAGGATCGGTTTGAGGAATAACAGTAGCAGCCACTTTTTTTGCGGCCATTTGCGCGCGAAGAGCTTTCAGGCGCTCAGCAATGTTTTCTTTCATGATGGTATATTTGATAAATTTTGGTTTTGAATATTCTTTACTGTATCGTGCGTGTATATGCGCACGCACTATGTACATCGCAAAATTAGTAATAATAATCAATACTGCCAAATAAAAAATCTATGTGCCAAAAAATCGCGGCACGCAGCCCGCAGCGCTTGTCGACAAAAAATAGTGCAATTTTTTTTGAAACGCTAATGTGGTTGAAATTAGCATGTTAATTTGCGGGCGTTGAAATTTTCTGAAAAAAAAGTTGGAAATGTTTTGGTAATTCAAAAACTTGTTGTAACTTTGCAACCGCAAACGAGAGA
>CAYSLD010000024.1:0-18504 GCA_964431795.1 uncultured Bacteroides sp. | reverse complement strand
TTGAGAGCATACCGCCATATTCGTTACCAATCATCACGTCAAGCATCTGTGCATTGTTCTCCTGACCTTGCACCATCGTAGGTATCATTGACGAAATGAGCGATGCTGTTGCCGAGTTGTCACCCTGCATTTGGTCGGGTGTCGGTGCGTGCGGGTTGGTATTGAACTGTTCAAATTTATCTGTACAGCCGGCTGCAAACAACATGAGGCTGCCACACACCATCATGCCTGCTATGCTTTTTATATTCTTTGTTTTCATAACTTTCGTGCATTTAGAAGGTGAGTTTTACATTAAATCCATAGCTGCGATAGCTGGGTTGTTGGAAATAGTCAACACCTTGATAGAAGTTGTTGGTTGTTGATGATGTGCTTTCGGGGTCGAACGGTGCCTTGCAGTATATCATCCAGAGGTTTTTGCCGGTGAGGCTGAGCGTCAAGTCGGCAATATTGTGCAAGTGCACGCGCGGTATGGTGTAGCCGATTGTCAAATCAGCCAAACGAACGTTGGTTGCACTGTATGTGTAGTATGTACCGGGGGCTTGCGAAATTGTCTCGTAGTAGTTTTGTGCATCGGCCATGCCGTTGCCGTAAACCTCAACTCCACCGTTTTGACGTGCTATTGCTGAGGCTTCCGACACACCGTAACGGTCTAAGAGTGCTTGCGTATCGCTGATTACCAAACCACCGAAACGTCCGGTCACTGCCCACGACACGTTCAAGTCACGCCAGCCTATGCTGCCGGTCCATCCCATGTTAAATTTCGGCAGAAGCGAACCGATTTTGTAGTAATCAACAGTTTCAAGCTCTACGTTGCCGGTGCTTGCATCGCGCCAAATGTAGCCGTTGCCTGATTGACGCAGGCGTTGGTTGGTGTAGAGGTCACCCATGGTGCCGCCTTCATACAAACGTATTGCCGGGCCACCTGCCATACCCAAACAGCTTGTTGCTGCAAAATATTCCATTTCGATGGGAAGACCGGTTTCGGGGTCGGTAGCGCCATTTGCCAAACGCACAACTTTGTTGCGGTTGAGTGTGTAAGTCAAGCCGGTGCTGAAGTTCCAATCACCCCATTGATTTTTGTAACCGAGTGCAGCCTCAATACCTGAGTTCTGTATGTTACCTGTCTGTATGAGGTTGGTTTTGTAACCCGAGCTACCTGATGCCTGGATTTGGAATGTCTGATTGTAGGTGTTAGCTTTATAATATGTGATATCAAAGCTAAGTGTGTTGTTAAAGAACTTAGAGTTCAAACCGATTTCGTATGACTTGGTATTTTCCGGTTTGAGGTTAGTGTTGTAGTGCATTGACGGCCACTCATATTGTCCGGTTTGCTCATTGTATGAATATTGCATACGAGTCAAATAGCGTGAGGGTGACGATGCAACCTCTGCCCACGAACCGCGTATCTTCAAATACGAAATTTCTTTGGGAAGTTGATTTTTGAATGTTTCGCTGATCACCCACGAAGCACCAAATGAAGGATAGAAGTAGCTGAGTTTGTCGGTGTAAGCGAGCATTGATGCCCAGTCATTACGTCCGGTAACTGTCAAATAGTAGGCGTGGTCCCAACCAAGTTCAACACTTGCAAAGATTGATTGTATTTGATCGTGCCATTCACTTTCGTTGGGCTTAGATGTGTTTTTGTCTACGTTGCCATACGAGAAGAAGTTGGGCAAGGTGAGCAAACCACCGTCATACCAGTTACCATCTTCAAGCATATCGTTGATTGAAGCACCAAGTTGTGCATTGAGGCTTAAGCGACCGTCAATAAAGTTTCTGTTCACGCTGGCCATAACGTCGGCGTAGGTTGAACGGTCACTTGTCTTGCCATGGTAGTAGTAACCTTTGTCGCTACCTTGTGTCCATGTGGTGCGCGTTGATGCTGCATATTCGCGTTTGGTGTCGGTGGCTGAGTTGTCAACACGCACACGACCCATAACATACAACCAAGGAAGTATGTCGTATTTGAGCGATGCATTGAACATGTAGCGTTGCTTTTTAGCTGTGCGGTTCATGCGATTTTGCAACCAATAGGGGTTTTGCATTGACAGCGCGGTGCTGTACTTTTGCTCCCAATATTGTGTGTTGATGTTGCGGGTTGCATCGTAGCGCTCATACATGCGCACCTCGTCAAAATCTTCGCCGCGCGGGAAGAGATAGAGCGCTGCCAACGGGTTGAAATATTCACCCGAGCCTACCATGTTTTTATTGTCTTGCACTATGTATTGAGCACCCAAGTCAAGTGTCATCTTGTCGTTGAGGAATTTGGCTGTGTTGCGGATGCTGAAGTTATAGCGGTTGTATGAACTGTTGAGCATTGTGCCCGGAGCATTGGTAACTGCTGCCGATGCAAAGGTTTGGTTGTGAGCATTACCAACAGAGAAGGTCAATGAGTTGATTTCGGTCACGCCGGTGCGGAAGAAATCAGCAGGATCGTAGGTTGAAGGTGTTGTCAACAATTTGCCCCACGATGTTGCTTCGCCGTCGTTGTTGCCATAGATGTTCTGAAACTTAGGCATGAACGTTACGTTCGAGAAGCTTGTAGAGTTGTTATATGTAAGTTTAGCTTTACCTTCGGTGCCTTTTTTAGTTGTAATCAAAATTACACCACTTGCAGCATCCGAACCGTAAAGTGCGGCTGCCGACGGACCGGTGAGCACTGACATCGACTCGATATCGTCAGGGTTGATATCAGCCACTGAGCTCGAACCGGGTTGATTGCCCATTGTACCACCACTTTCACTGCCGGTGTTGACATTGAACATGGGGATACCATCAATAACGTAGAGTGCATTATCGTCTTTGGTGAGCGATTTCGTACCACGCATGATCACACGCGAAGCCGAACCGGCACCTGCAGCCGATGAGTTGATATTCACACCGGCAACCTTACCGGCAAGTGAATTGATAAAGTTTGCATCCTTGTTGGCAGTGAGCGATGCTCCGTCAACAGTCTGCACATTGTAGCTAAGAGCTTTTTGCTCACGCTTGATGCCAAGTGCTGTCACAACAACCTCATTGAGGGTCTTTGTGTCTTCTTGTAGCACTACGTGCAACGGGCTATCGTTCGTAACCTTGAGTTCTTGAGCGGTATAGCCAACGTAAGAAATTCGTAACACTGCGCCTTTCGCAGCTTTGATTGAAAAATTGCCGTCGATGTCAGTGGCCACGCCCGCATTGTGCCCTTTCACTTGAACACTTGCGCCAACCAGTGGCTCGTCTGACGAGTCGACAACTGTGCCTGTCACTGTAATGGCCGATTGTGCCAGTAGCATTATCGGGCAGAAGATAAACAGTAGGCTTAAAAGTCGTTTCATAGAGTGACTCATAAACGTGAATTAAAATTGTGATATATCGGTTAATATATGGTTTTCCGATTAGTTTATATATCGATTTATTGTAAGAGTTCGTCTTGTCATTCAGGATTAGCTCTGTAGCTTTTGATACAATCTTGCGCAAAATTATGCATTTTTTGCCGTACATTCACAAAAATAAATATGTTTTACAACATATTCGCAGACATTTGCCATTTTCCACGTGCCGAGAGGCACGCATTTGTGCTAACACAATCGCGTACCTCTCGGCTCGGAATATATCAATATTTACTAAATTACTGTTTGCGGCCTACAAGGTCATCATTTTTGATGCTGGCAGCCGTCTTCTTGACCGAGGCTCCAAACGAGCCGAAACGATACGACAACCTAAACATCAAATTGCCGTGATGCGTGCAGGTGATAGCACTACCGGTATAGTCTCCGTTCACGGTGCGCACTTCAAATTTACCGCACTTGTTGCCGATAAAATCACTGCCGAGGACCGACACCGTCAGGCGATCTTCCTTGAGAAACGAACGCGAGACAGACACATTATAGCCTACTTGCTTAGAGCCAATAGAATGATAGTAGTTGTAGACATCGGCCACTGCGCCGCCATACATATATGCTGCCAATCCCAGTTGCACTTTGCCCGGCAAAGTTTGGTTCACGTTCATTGAGCCGATTGGCATCCAGCGGCCTAAACTCATGCCCTCTTGTGAATACTTGTGGTACGACACGTTGCCGTTGAGCGACACGCGCGTGGTGGGTGTCATGGTCCACTGCACAAAGCCCGAAAAGGTTAGCTGGCGCTCATGTCCGATGTTGTCATACGTGCGATATACCACGCCGTTTGCATCGGCAGACTGTATCCTTGATATATTGTCGTTGTTAAATGCATAGTCAGCCGAGATGTTGAAATTCACCTTCTTGTTTATATACATATATGTGAGTTTGAGTGAATTGCTGTATGCACTCTTCAAAGCGGGATTTCCCGAGCTCACCATCGTTGGCGCGTACGACACTGTCGGGTCCAAATAACTGATACCCGGACGATTGATGCGCGCAGCATAGTTAAACGACAAACTGTTGGCATCGTTCACCGACCACGACACTGCTGCCGACGGCACAAAGTCATTGAGGTTTGACGAGAACGCCTCGGCACTGCCATCGGGGAAGTCAGCCTTCAGCCGCGAGTATTCATAACGCAACCCGGCGCGCAGCGACACGCGCTTGATTGTGGCCGTATATTGCGCATATAGAGCACCAACGTCGGTGATATGCTTAAACTCGGTGTTGTTTGTCATCCAGCCGGTATATTCGGTGTCTACATTCGACAAGTTGCGGCGCAATATGTATTTGCCGCCCAACTCCAGCGTGTGCACTTTGCCAAAGGGGCGCACCCAATCGGCTTGAAATGTATGTTCTATAAAGTTCAAATCACTGTTGCCCACCATGGCCGTATAGTTAAACAAATCGCCCTCCACATCGCTAAACTCTGTGTACTGCTTGATGTTTTGGTCGGTGGTCGACACTGCATAACTTAACGTGAGCGACTCACCGGCGCGGTCGGTTGACAACTGATAGTTCACATTGCCGTTAAAATCGAAATACGCATATTTCGGATAGTCAACCATGTAGTTATATCGTGATATTGTTTGCCCATCAGCGGCCAGCATTGCATCGCTGCCGGTGCCCTTGGGCTTCACATTATAATACATGCCGCCGAGCTCAAAGTTAAACAGATTTTTCTTATTCGGCTCCCACGACCCCTCGCCGTTAAACCACGACACATAGCCGCGATTGCTCATGTTTTGTGTGCTATGGTCAGTGATACCGCTCAAATAGTTGAGCGAGGTTTCGCTTTCGTTTTGTGTGGCTTTGCTCGACAAACCTTGCATACCTCCGTTGAGCGATATGGTTACTTTATCAACCTGCCCGGACACAAAAACATTTGCCAAACTCAGGCGCTTCCACACATCATAGCCACCTGACACTGTGCCCATAACTCCCTTTATGACTGTATTGTCAATAGTCACAATGTTGAGTATTGCGCCTATGCCCTCGGCATCGTATTTCGCGCCCGGCTCGGTGATAACCTCTATGGTCTTTATCATCGACGCCGGAATTGCTGCCAATATCTCTTTGGCATTTTTCGACATGGAATTATTGGGGCGTCCGTTCTTAAACACTTTAAAGTTTGACGAGCCGTTGACTGTTATATTGCCATCGGCATCAACAGCCACCATCGGCACATTGCGCAGCATATCGCGCGTGGAGAGTGTGTGCACCTGCGGGTCGGCTTGCACATCATAGCCTATGCGGTCTATCTTTTTCACCACCAGCGGACGTTGTGCTGTCACCGTCACCTCATTGAGTTGGTCAACGGCGGTGAGCACCACATTGCCCAAGTTGAGCGACGGTGTGGCTGTGGTGAGTGTGAAATCACGGGTTGTCATAGCCGATGTTCCGGCTCCTTCAACAAACAGGCGATAAGTGCCCAAGCTATCAATTGACGTTGTATAATAGCCCAGTGAATCGGCCACACCGACTACTTTTGCGTTTATGCTGTCAGAGAGCGCAAAAATTCGGCAAGTGGCATAAGCTTCGTCATCACCTTGATTGTCAACGGCATGGAGTGTAACGTCGTAAGCATATACACTTACGGCGCACACAAACATTACGGCTGCAGAGGTTGAGAGTCTTTTCATTTCTAAATTTTAAAACAGTTTACCTTTTAGACGCGCACCCCACCGCGGTAATTACACAATTGCCCTGCTTTTAACACTATTTAACCTCGCGCACAACACTAAGGCAGCCCACCTGTGAGGGTGAGCCGCCTTTGCAAATAAGTCATGTTGTCTATATGAAAAGTAATGCTTGCGTGTGCTGCAGGTTATTAAGATAGGGGGTTAAATTTTCTCGTTGTGCTTAAACTTAAAAAGTGGGTTTTTAAATTTGTGGCAGATACGATAAATCTCTGTCCTAAGTTAACCACTTGTAAGGTGGCAAGTAATAATTTAGATATAAAAATTGAGAGGATTTTGGTGTGTGGCAGTTTAACGATAATCAGCAAAGCACTGTTGCAAACGTTTGCGTGCAAAGAAGATTCTACTCTTCACTGTGCCCAGCGGCAAATTCATTTTCTCTGCTATTTCGTTGTACTTGTATCCGGCAACGTGCATCGAAAACGGTATGCGATATTCATCAGGAAAACTGTTGATAGCATCAGAAATTTCGTTGGCACCGTATGTGCCCTCGGGCGATTCGAGCCCCGAGTCTTGATTCAAATTTATTTGGTAGAGATTATCGCTGGTGTCGACCACTGTTGCCGCGCGCCCTGCTCTGCGATAATTGTTGATGAAGATGTTGCGCATGATTGTGAACACCCATCCTTTGAAGTTCGTGTTGTCCGCGTATTTGTCCTGATTGTCAAGCGCCTTGAGCGTGGTGTCTTGCAGCAGGTCGTACGCGTCATCCCGGTTTGAGGTGAGCATGTAGGCAAAGTTAAGTAAATTTGCCTGGAGACTCATCAGGTTGGATTGGAATTTTGCCGTACCCATCTTTTTTCGTGTTTAAGCAGGTTAATAAAAAGGTTTTCATATCTCTTTTTTGTTACAATGTTGTGTAATTTTCGTTCGTTGTATGGCAAAAATATTTAGGTTTTTGCAGAAGTCAAGTCAATCCGCGTTAATTTTAGTTAACGCGGACTTATTTAATCTTTTAATTATTTATCAATTTGATTTTCAGAGCATTAGTCGATGTTAAAATTGTTACACAATTGTTACAATCATGGTATCTTTTTGTAGACATTTCTATTATTCAGACATTTACATATAAAACAACGCCACGGCTGTTTTTGTTCAATAGTCGCGCTTTCGCAACCATTTTTAAGCAAAAAACCGCTATCGCTATGCGGTCACTACTTTGATGCCGGTGGCCGCGGTGATGCGTGCGGCTATGGCGCGCAGGGTGTCGGCATCTACCTTCTCCAAACTTTGCTCGGGTGTCTTGCGGTCTATTGAATAGAGCATAATCTCTCCGGGGCGAATAACCTGATAGGCCTCAATGAGCGCTGCAATTTCGGCTTCGGTGGTATTGTCAACAAATTGGCCGTTGTGGGTGCCGCGCGTCATCATAGTCTGTATGATGCCTTGACTGCCAAACGTCTTTAGCTGCTCTACCACTCGCTCTACGGTGAACGAGGGCGACGTCGGTCTGTCAAGTGCTCGCATGGTCGACCCTATAGCCGAGTCGAGTTTCAAAATATTGTTATCCACACGTCGCAAAGCCGCAACCACGTCGGCGCGGTGCAGCTGCGTGGAGTTGGTGAGCACACTAACCTTCACCGCAGGATAGTATTTATCGCGCAAGGCCAACGTATCGTCTATCACTTCTGCAAAATGCGGATGCGCAGTCGGCTCACCGTTTCCCGAGAATGTTATCACATCTAGGTTGTCGCCGGCAGCATGCATGGCGCTAAGCTTGGCCTCAAGGCATTGGCGCACGCTCTCACGTGTGGGCAAACCGGATTTTCCCGGCCCTTGTGCATTATATCCTGCCTCACAATAGAGACAATCAAATGTGCACACTTTGCCGTCTATCGGCGACAGATTTACACCCAATGAGGTGCCTAGACGACGGCTATGGATTGGGCCGAACACTGTTTCATGAAAAAGTACGGTTTGCATTGTTAGTATAGGTTTGTACGTTCTGTTTTTTTAAGGAATAAGCGGGTGATTTGTGCCGTGAGCAGCCCCGTGGCCAGCACACATCCAAACACCACAAACATGTCGCTGTAGAGCAAATGCACCGGATACCAGCGCACCACAAGTGCTGCCGAGTCGCCTCCGATTTTTATGAGGTGGTGGGTTTGCTGCGCATACACCAAAGCCACTCCGATGGCTATGCCCAATATGCCACCTATAGCGGTGATGAGCCAACCTTCGAGTATGAACACACGGCGCACCATCGACTGCGTAGCGCCAAAGGCTCGCAACGTGGCCATATTGTCGCGCTTTTCTATTACCAACAGCGACAAAGTTGATATAATATTAAAGAGCGAGATGACAAGCACAAAGATGAGCATCATAAAGGTCACCCACTTCTCTATTGATATCATGCGGAACGACTCGGCTCGCTGCTCAAGGCGATTTTTCACGTCATAGTCTGCGCCAAGTCGAGCTTTCAAATTTGACTTAACGGTCGCAACATCGCGCCCCTCGGCCACCGACACTTCTACGGCCGAGGCCTCGGTGTCATACTCCAACAGGTCGCGCGCAACGGGCAGCGGCACAATCATGCCGTCAGCGTCAATGTCTTGCTGATTTACTTGAAACACTCCGCTGATAACAACCTTCGACGACCGGAATGCTGCAGCCGGATTGGCCGGATTGATGCGTCCCTGGCGGCGTGGCACGTATATCTCAATGTGTGAATCGGCATTTGGATGCAGCATCACCGAGTTTGACACACCTACTGATATTTGCACTGCCGGAATATCATCGGTTGAGCACACGGCATACACTCCATCAACTATTGTGCGGTCAAGGTGATTCATGCGCTCATAGTGCTCGGGCACGCCCTTGAAGCGCACCGGACATTGCGCGGTGTAGGTGCTGATAAGTGCGCGCTCGCTGAGCGTGGGCATGGCCATTGCTATATCTTTATCGGCTTGCAGCGCCGCAGCCAAACTGTCGGCATTGCCTATCACCCGGCCATCGGCTCGCGTAACTTGTATCTCCGGGTCGTACTTCGATATGTGCGACTCGGCCAAATCGGTAAAGCCGTTAAACACACTGAGCACCACAACCATTGCCGCCGAGGCAACAGCTACGCCCAACACTGCTATAATGGCAATGACATTTACGGCATTATGGCTTTTGCGAGCCAAAAGGTAACGAAGAGCAATGCGTAATGCTAACATCTTGATGGTTTATATTGAGTGGGTGCACCGTCGGCACACCCACACAGTTTATTTCAACAAATTGTCGATATTTTCAATATAGTCGAGCGAGTCGTCAATATAGAAGGCTAGTTCGGGCGTTTTGCGCAATTGAAAGCGCACTTTTTGTGCCAACTCATAGCGGATGGTCTTGGCCGATGCATTGATGCTCTCTATGAGCACTTGCGCTTTATCTGAGGGGAACACTGACAAATAGGCGCGAGCTATCGACAAGTCAGGGCTCACGCGCACGGCGCTCACGCTAACTATCACTCCATGTGTCTTTGCCGTTTGTTGGCGGAATATTTCGCTCAACTCTTTTTGTAGCAAGCGAGCGATTTTTGCTTGGCGTGTTGTTTCCATAATTTCTGCTAATTTAATTTGAATGTTACGTAAATCAGACTACTTCACACGGCGCATGATGGTCATGCCGTCGCGCACCGGCAGTATCACTTTCTCCACGCGCTCATCGGCGGCTATGGTGTCGTTAAACTCTGCTATGGCTGCGCTTTGTGCATCTTTGCAAGTCTCGGCTGAGAGCACGTGTCCGTCCCAAAGGGTGTTGTCGGCTATAATAAAACCGCCAACGGGCACTCGCTCTATGACCATGTTGAAATATTGCAGGTAGTGACGTTTATTAGCATCGATAAACACCAAATCCCACTCGCCGGGCAGCTCGGGCACCACGCTCAGCGCATCGCCGATGTGCAAGTGTATGTCCTCACCACGCTCATATCCGGCAAACAGTTCAAGCAACTCCGGCTCCATCTCATCGTCTATCTCCACTGTGTCGATGGTGCACCCTTGCGGCATGCCCTCGGCAAAGCATAGTGTTGAATATCCGGTGTAGGCTCCCAGCTCCAATATGTGTGTGGGGCGTATCATTGCCGTGAGCATCTTCAGCAAGCGCCCTTGCACATGCCCGGAGCACATGCGCGGGTACAAATGACGCAAATGTGTGCGCCGATACAAGCGGTGCAGATGTGCCGGTTCGGCATCTATGTGTTGTGCGATATAGTCGTCTAATTCCATATTACTGCAAAATTAGCACTTATCGCACAAAAAATCAAGTTTATAAGTCAAATAATGTTGGTGGCGGCAACAAGCGGAACGAGTTGCGGTGCAATTCACACGGCCCGTATTGGGCTATCGCAGCGCGGTGATCTTTCGTGGGATAGCCTTTGTTTACCTCCCAATGATATTGCGGATATTGCTCGGCGGCGCGGCGCATAAACTCATCGCGGTGTGTCTTTGCCAATATCGATGCTGCCGCTATATTGCCAAAACGTCCGTCTCCCTTCACAAAGGTCTCAAACGGCACATCGCCCCACGCAGTGAAGCGGTTGCCGTCTACTATCACGGCTCCCGGCACTACTTTCAGCGCATCGAGGGCGCGGTGCATGGCCAATATTGATGCTCGCAATATGTTGATGCGGTCTATCTCATGATTATCTACCACTCCCACGGCCCACGCTACGGCCTCGGCCTCGATTATCGGACGCAATTTCTCGCGCCGTGCCTCGGTCAGCTGCTTCGAGTCGTTGAGCAAGGGATGGTGAAAATCATCGGGCAATATCACGGCTGCGGCATAAACCGGCCCGGCTAAACAGCCGCGCCCGGCCTCGTCGCAGCCGGCCTCATAGCGCCCGGCAACATAACAATTTGGCAACAATAATTCTTTCATAAGTCGTTCAGTCAATAAATGCGTAGCCCTGTCCGGTCTTGTTTACCAAGCCCTGACTCACCACGCCCAGTTTTTTGCGCAATCGTGATATATTGGTATCAACGATGCGGTCATTACCTCCGGTTGGTGCGTCTCGCCATACCTCGTCGTAGATGTGTGCGCGATTGTAAAAGCGATTACGGTTCTTGAGGAGCAAAACCAAGATTGCATACTCGGTTTTGGTGAGATGCAACAATTCGCCGCCTATACGCGCCTGGCGGGTGAGCAAATTCACCTCCAAATCACGAAATTGCAGCGTCGTTGCGTTGAGAGCACGAATGTTCTGCGGTGTGTAGCGCCGCAAAACAGACCGTATGCGTGCCACGAGCTCTCTCAATGAGAAGGGTTTGAGCACATAATCATCTACACCTGCGGCAAACGCGCGCAGAATGCAGTCTTCGCTATCGTCGTGCGAAAGACATATCACCGGGATATGTACCGTAGCCGGATTTGACTTTAAGTCATGCAATAAATCCAACCCTGAATACTTTTGATCCATAGCATCAAATATCACCAGATGTACCTGGTCTAAATCCATTGATGCAACATCTATAGCCCTTTCTACAACCTTTACGCTAAATTTTTCGGCCTCAAGGTTGAATTTGAGAAGATTGGTAATATACGATTCATCATCGACAAGCAAGATAATTCCGATAGTAGATGAAGAGTTCACAGTCACGGAATAACAAATTTGATTAATCGCCCGTAAAGTTACGAATAACTTTTTGAATTACAAGCAAGTGTAATTAAAATGTATACGATTTGTCACCATAATTTATTGTCCATTTAACTTTCTTTAGCAATAAAATCCGCTTTTCATCGCCCTAACCCACTTTTTTTTGCCGATGTGCGCAGTTTTTTGTAAGTTTGCGTCATCATGATCAACTTCACTCTTATGGCACGGCAAATTTTGAGCTGCCGTGTGAAAGCTGCGCAGAGCTGGCGCGGCACTAACATAAAAACAGTGCAAACCAATCAGCTTGCCTATCTCACTAAAATTGGCGCCAAAACTAGTTATGGCGCCGAGCACAGCTTGCGCCCTACTGACAACTACAACGAATTTTGCCGCCGACTCCCCGTTGCCCCATACCCCGCTATACGTCAATACGTTATGCGCATGATACGCGGCGAACGCAACGTGCTGTGGCACGGCATCACTCGCCGCTTTGCTCAATCATCAGGCACCAGCGACGGCAAAAGCAAATACATCCCCGTTACAAACGACTCGCTAAAACTTAACCATTATCGCGGCGCCGCCGACGTGGTGGCCCACTACCTTTATCTGCACCCCGAAAGCCGCATGTTTGCCGGAAAAGGCTTCATTCTCGGCGGCAGTTTTGCCAACGAATTATCTCTGCCTGCAAACGTCAAAGTCGGCGACCTCTCGGCTAACCTTATCGACAACATTAACCCGCTCGTCAACCTTGTGCGCGTGCCATCAAAAGACATCGCTCTCATGGCCGATTGGCGCCAAAAACTCCCCGCACTCGTTGAGGCCTCTCGACACGTCAACGTCACCAATATATCAGGTGTGCCGTCATGGTTTCTCACTGTAATTAAAGAAGTTATACGCGCCGAAGGAGCCGACACCATACACGATGTGTGGCCCAACCTTGAGGTGTTTTTCCACGGCGGCATCTCCATGCAACCTTATCGCAGTGAATACGCTCGCCTCACACAACCGCAACGCATGCACTACTTTGAAACGTACAACGCCTCAGAGGGCTTTTTTGCCGTGCAAGACTTAGACACTCCCGGCGCAATGTTGCTGCTGCTCGATGCCGGCGTGTTCTACGAATTTGTGCCCCTCGACGAGGTCGGCCAAGCATACCCCGAACACGTTGTGCCCGCCTGGCAAGTGCAAGAAGGCAAAACATACGCACTGGTCATCACCGCCGCTAACGGCCTTTGGCGATACCCCATCGGCGACACCGTGCGCATTGTCTCGACCGACCCGCTGCGCATTGTCATAGCCGGACGCACAAAACACTACATCAACGCTTTCGGCGAAGAGGTAATGGTCTATAACACCGACGCCGCCATCGCCAAAGCCTGCGCCACACACAACGCGGCCGTGGCAAACTACACCGTCGCCCCCGTATTTGCCGACGGCGGCAAACACGGACGCCACCAATGGCTGATTGAATGGCAGCGCAAACCCGCTGACATCGAAGCATTTGCACGCACACTCGACTCTGCCCTGCAAGCCGAAAACAGCGACTACCAAGCCAAACGTGCCGGCAGCATCTTCCTCGACAACCTATCAATCACCGAAGCTCGACAAGGCCTGTTCGACGACTGGCTGGCTGCAACCGGAAAACTTGGCGGCCAACGCAAAGTGCCACGCCTCAGCAACGACCGCAAACTCATCACAGCCATTCTAAATATGGCAAATATGTGAAAAAATCGTGCGTGCGCGTATATTTATGTGTTAAATCACCTTTATTTAGAAAATTTGTTGTAATTTTGGACGATAAACCGTTCTAGCGATTATTCAAATTATTACTAATTATACTTGTAACACAAAAAATTTATGAGACTAAAACTGTTCCTGTTAGCGTGTCTAGCGGCAGTATTGCCGATGGTTGCGCAGACTTCGAATCTCGTCGGAGTTGTTGTGAACGGCTCTACCGGAGCCCCCGTCGAGGGCGCTGCGGTTTCTCTGCGCAATAGCGGAGCTCAAGCCAACACTAATTTTTCAGGAGACTTCAGCCTGAGTGCAAACACAGGTGGCAATGACCTATTGATTGTTGTTTGCGATGGCTACGAAGCTTACAGCCGCGAAATTGCCATTATCGGCAAAGCTATCAATCTCGGCCAAATTCGTTTGAACCCATCGTCTATCGAAGACGAATACTACGGAGACGCCTCTGACATGGTTTACGATGAGGCCCTTCTCGAAAACGAAGAAGGCAACTCTCAAGGTATCGCCGCTCTCACCGGCGCCAACGACAACCTCTACTACAACACCGCAAGTTACAACTTCGGCCCTATGTACTTCAAATTCCGCGGTTACCAAAACCAATACCAATCTGTCTACATGAACGGTATTGATATGAACGACCCCATCCGCGGTAGCTTCAACTTCTCTAGCCTACTCGGCATGACCAGCCGCGCATTCCGCAACAAAAGCACTGCTGTCGGCACCGACGCTGCCTCGTTCGGCTTTGGCGACATGGGCGGCGCCGTTAACTACAACACCATCACCGATACATACGCCCCCGGCTTTAACGGCTCTCTCGCCTTCACAAACGCCAACTACATGTATCGCGCTATGGCCAGCTACTCTAGCGGCATGAACAAACACGGCTGGGCTTTCACCATCGCCGCTAACGGCCGTTACGCTAAAGAAGGCGTCATCGAAGGCACCTTCTACAACTCAGGCGGCCTTTTCATCTCTATTCAAAAAGCCCTCAGCTCTACTCACTCTTTGACCTTGACCGCATTCGGCGGCCCCACTGAGCGCGCTACCGCGTCAGCCACATATCAAGAAGTGTATGACCTCGTCGGCTCAAACACCTACAACCCCAACTGGGGCTGGCAAGACGGCAAAAAACGCTCATCGCGCGTGGTCAACACTTTCGACCCCACTGTGATGCTCACTTGGTTGTACAAAAACCAAAAAACTACACTCAACACCACTGCCGCAATGCGCTGGGTGAACTACAGCCAATCTGCTTTGCAATACTACAAAGCTAACGACCCCAACCCAACTTACTATCGCTACCTCCCCTCTTACTACGAAGACAACGAGGAGCAATACAACCTCTACACTAACCTCTGGACATCTAAAGACCCCAATACCACTCAAATCAATTGGGCTAACCTCTACAACATAAACTATTTGAACAACGTGCAAAACGAAAACTTGACCGATGCTAACAAAAAAGGCTCAAGCTACATCGTTGAAAACCGTCATTCAAACCAGTTTAACGCTATGTTCAACTCGTACATAAACCACCGCCTTAACGACCAATTCTCGCTCCAAGCCGGTGTCAGCTACAACTACACTAAAGGAACATACTTCAAAACTATCGGCGACTTGCTCGGCGGCGAATTCTGGACCGATATCGACCCGTTCAGCGACCGCGACATCACTATCGCTCCCGACAACTTGCAAAACGACCTCGATAACCCCAACCGCCGCGTCACCGAAGGCGACCGTTTCGGTTACTACTACGACATCTACTACAACAAAGCTCACGGCTGGTTGCAAAACACATTCACCTCTCGCCACTGGGACGTGAACTACGGCATCGACCTCAGCTACACTCAATTCTACCGCAACGGTCACATGCGCAACGGCCGCGCTCCTCAAAACTCTCTCGGCAAAAGCCAAGTGCTCAGCTTTGACAACGCTACTATAAAAGCCGGCGCTACTTACAAACTTAACGGCCGCAACTACTTCAGCGCTCACATGCTCTACGGCACACGCGCTCCGCTCGCCGACCAAGTTTTCGTAGCTCCCCGCGTGAAAAACACCGTGGTTGACGGCGTTGAGTCGGAACGCGACTTCACTATGGACGCTACTTACGGCTGGAACTACCGCCGCTTCCGTGGTGCAATCACCGCCTACTACTCTGACATGAGCAACGTCATCGAACGCACCGGCTTCTACGACGACCGCTACAACACTTACGCCATCTACGCTTTGCAAGGCGTGCGCAAAGTCAACAAAGGTGTAGAACTTGGCATGGCCTACAAAGTCACTCCCTCAGTGACCGTTACCGCTGCCGGTACTTACGCCCGCTACCAATACAAAAACAACCCCAAAGGCACCCGCTCTTTCGAAAACGGCCTCTACGCCGACACCACTCAAACCGTTTACCTCAAAAACTACTACGTCGGCTCTACCCCACAAGTAGTTGGTAACATCGGCATCGACTGGGCTGCTCCCAAAAACTGGTTCTTCGGCATCAACGGCACATGGCAAGGCGACGCTTACGTAAACCTCTCGCCCGCATATCACGAAGAGCTCCCCGACCTCTGGAAATCTATCCCCAACTGCACTGAAGAACTCCTCGCTGCGAAAGTAGCCGAACTCTCAGCTCAAGACAAGCTCAAAGACGCTTTCTCGCTCAACATCTCTATCGGTAAACTCGTTTACATCAACCGAAAAGTGTCAATGAACTTCAACCTCAACATCAACAATGTGCTCAACAACAAAAACGTTGTTACCTACGCATATCAACAAGGCCGCATCGACACTTCTAACTACGACCGTAATGCATACCCCAACCGCTACACCTATGCGCAAGGTATCAAACTGTTCTTGAATGCCGGTATCCGTTTCTAAGGCTAACTCAAAAATACGAACTACAATGAAAAAATCATTATTATACATAGCAACAGCTCTCTTAGGCGCCACCGCCTTTAGCTCATGCGACGACAATTTTGAGCAACCCCCATTGTCGGTACCAACGGCTACAATTCAAGCCAACACCACCATTGCCGACCTCAAAGCCAAATTCTACGCCACCGACAACAACTACGCTACCCTCGTTGGCACTAAAGATGACGGCTCTAACTACATAATTCACGGCACCGTCACCACCAGCGACGAAGCCGGAAACTTCTTCAAACAAATTGTCATCGCCGACGAAACTTCTGCTATTCAGCTCGACGTTGACGCTTACGACCTCTACGAGTCATACCAAGTTGGCCAAGACGTTGTTATCGACGTTACTGGCCTATACGTGGGCGCTTACGGCAAACTCATGCAAATCGGTGCCGCTCCCTCCGGCTCATACCTATACCCCGGCCGCGTCGACGAAACAACTTTCGGCACGCAAGCCCAAGTTAACGGCCTCTCACACCCCGAAAACGTTGTGGCCACAACCGTAACCATCGACGAGCTCAACACAATCAAAAACAACACTACCGATTGGCTCAACTGGCAATGCAAACTCGTAAAAATCGAAAACGTGACGTTTGAAGATGCCGGTCACCAACCCCTCGCAACTTCAGGCAGCAGCGTCAGCCGCAACATCACTGACGAGAACGGTAACACTATCATCGTCTACACCAGCGGATACTCTGACTTTTACGACTACATCTGCCCCACAGGCACCGGTAGCATCACCGCTGTGCTCAGCTGCTACAACAACAACTGGCAACTCCGTCTCAACGACATGAGCGGCCTCGAAGGCTTCGACGAATTCACCAAAGAAGCTACTCCCATCGTGCTCGATGGCGACGGCACCGAAGAAAAACCCTACACTGTCACCGACATCAAGAACGGCGCTACCGGCACCGAAGCTTGGGTGAAAGGTTACATTGTTGGTTGGGTGGACGGTCAAGTGCTCAGCACAGGCGCTAACTTCAACTCGTCAGCCACTTCACAAACAAACGTGCTCATCGCCGCTTCAGCCGACGTCACCAGCGTGGCCGACTGCATTCCCATCCAATTGCCCTCAGGCGACATCCGCACCGCTGTTAACCTTCAGAGCAACCCCGGCAACCTCGGCAAACTCCTTGAAATTAAAGGTAGCATTGAGTCGTACTTCGGCACTACCGGCGTCAAATCAGCTACTACCTGCAAAATTGACGGCGTAGCTCCCTCTACCGGCAGCAGCGACTCTAGCTCTACCGACGGAACAATCTACTCTGAAACTTTCACCGCCGGCATTGGCAAATTCCAAATCGTTGACGTCACCACAAACGACAATGTCTCTGCTATTTGGGTGCAATCAAGCAGCTACGGCATGAAAGCTACAGGCTATGCCAGCTCTACAAACTACGCTACCGAGTCGTGGTTGGTATCTCCCGAAATCAACCTCACCGGCGCCAGCAACGTCACCGTTTCGTTCGACCAAGCTCTCAACTACTTCACAGACTTGGCTACGGCTAAAGACGAAGCTGCTTTGATGATTCGCGAGTCCGGCAAAGAATGGTCACAAATCACCGGTTACACCTATCCCGAGTCACTTGGCTGGACATTCACAAACTCCGGCGCTATCGACCTCAGCTCATACGTAGGCAAAACCGTGCAATTTGCTTTCCGCTACAAATCAACCGCTACTAAAGCCGGCACTTGGGAAGTCAAAACTTTCACCGTATCCGGCACAGGCGGCTCGGTTGGCAGCAACCCCGGCAAATAAGAGCTAACCACTTTCGACAACTAAATTTAAATTCTCATACACTTACGATATGAAAAGTCTCAAAAAATATATGGCGTGGTTGGCAGCTGCTGTTGCTGTCTCTGCCGGTCTGAGCGCATGTCAAAACGATTTCGATCCGCTCGACGTGACAGCTCCCGTAGCCTCTAATACGCCAAACACCACAATACTCGAGCTCAAGCAAAAGTATTGGAACGACGCTACTAACTACATCGACACTATTGGTGTGCGCGACGATGGCTCGCACTACATCATCCACGGCACTGTGGTCTCTAGCGACGAAGCCAGCAACGTCTTCAAAAGCCTCGTCATTCAAGACGGAACTGCCGCTTTGGCTATCTCTGTTAACTCTTACAACCTCTACCTAAAGTATCGCCAAGGCCAAGAAGTTGTTATCGACGCTAC
>CAYSLD010000023.1:12797-19740 GCA_964431795.1 uncultured Bacteroides sp. | reverse complement strand
AAAACGGCAAAAGCCGGAGGCTTTTGAACACGACAGCTGCCGCCGCGTGGCTGCGCGTCAGCTGGGGGTGGGTGTGGCCGAAGCGTGGCTGCACGTCAGCCGGTGGGTGTGGCGTTAGCTGTACGGTGCAAAAGCCTCATGGCTTTTGGCAAGCAAATGTAATAATTATTTTGATATGTTTGTGAAAAATCAGTATCTTTGCAGACTAACCCTTATTTATAGAAATGTCTGACAATTTAGATACCCCCAAAATAAAACGCACAGTCCTCGATGCCGACGACGTAATAGAAATGGTGCCCAAACTTAAAGGGCACGAAAAACTAGTGAACAAGCTGTTACACTGGCTATACGTTGACCGCGTGAACGCTGTGCACGACAAATATTTCGACACCCCCGGTGCTCCCTTCGTGCGCTCACTGCTCGAAGACTTTGACATCACGCTCCGCATTGACGGTGAAGACGTGCTCAACAATCTGCCCGAAGGCGCTTTTATCACCGTGAGCAATCACCCGTTCGGCGCCCTCGACGGCATCTCGCTCATCGATGTTGTGGCCTCACGCCGCCCCGAATATAAAGTGATGGTAAACATGATACTTGGCCGCATCACAGCAATGAAGCCTAACTTTATTGCCGTAGACGCTCTGCAAAGCACCGACCCGGCAAAGAAAGCCGTGTCAATGCGCGGCATCAAAGAGGCCATCGACCAAGTGAAACAAGGCAAGCCCCTGGGATTTTTCCCCGCCGGTGCGGTGAGCAAAGTGAACAATCACTTCGAGCTTGAAGACCGCGACTGGCAGCCCACCGTGGTGCGCCTCATCGACAAAGTGAAAGTGCCCGTAATACCTATTTACTTTCACGGCTCGAACAGCTGGTTTTTCAACTTTTTGGGACGCGTGTGCTGGCAACTGCGCACCTTGCGCCTGCCGCGCGAAGTGTGGCGCAAATGTCACACCACAATACATATCAGCGTAGGACAGCCCATCTCCGTTGAAGAGCAACGCGCTCATGCCGGCTCTATCGAAGAATTGGCCCAATTCTTAAAATCAAAGACCTACGAACTTAAAAAAATCTACAAATAAACCATATTTGCAATGGCATTAAACTCTTCATTTAACTCACTTCCCGACTCGCGCCTCGGCGACAACCAACCCTCGCCCGAGGTGCTGAAGGCCAAACAACGCTTTGGCATCGTCGGCAATGCCCCGGCACTCATTGCTGCCGTGCAGCGCGCCGTGCGCGTGGCTCCGATTGATTTGTCGGTACTTGTAACCGGTGAAAGTGGCTCCGGCAAAGAGTTTTTTCCGCAAATCATACACAACTACAGTTCGCGCAAACACGCAAAATACATAGCCGTAAACTGTGGAGCCATCCCCGAAGGCACTATCGACTCAGAGTTGTTTGGCCACGAGAAAGGCTCGTTCACCGGCGCCGTAGCCTCACGCAAAGGCTATTTTGAGGAGGCCGACGGCGGCACCATCTTCCTCGACGAGGTTGCCGAACTGCCAATGACCACACAAGCCCGATTGTTGCGCGTGCTCGAGACCGGCGAATTTCTGAAAGTTGGCTCAAGCCAAGTGCAAAAGACCAACATACGCGTGGTTGCCGCAACAAACGTAGACCTGCCGCAAGCTATTGCCGACGGACGCTTTCGCGAAGACCTTTACTACCGTCTGTCAACAGTGCAAATTGTTGTGCCCCCATTGCGCGACCGCGGCAACGACATCATGCTGCTCACTCGCAAATTCGCCTCTGACTTTGCCGAGCGCTATCGCATGCCCGAAATAGCATTTTCTGACGACGCCCGCTCTGCCTTGTTGCGCTACCGTTGGCCGGGCAACGTGCGCCAGCTCAAAAACATCATAGAGCAAGTGGCCCTGTTTGAGCCCGGTACACAAGTGTCGGCAGCCGTACTCGCCGACTATCTGCCCAGCGGCGCAGCTTCATACACCCCCACCCGCCCCGGCTCGACCGCCGACCACACCTACGACCGCGAGCGCGAAATGCTGTTCAACCTCATCTTCAACCTACGCTCACGCATCGACGAACTGCAAGCCCGCCTTGACGGCTCGCCCGACATCACCCCTACCGTTGAAGTAGAGCCCACAGTCAGCGAGCACAACATGCCCGTGCTCTCACCCCTGCACGCCTCATTCTCAACAAACATGAACGAGGCCGAGCGCCAAAACATCATCGACGCCCTGCGCCGCAACGACGGTCGCCGCAAAGCCACCGCCCAAGAACTAAACATTTCAGAACGAACACTGTATCGCAAAATACGCGAATACGGACTAGAATAACTCACCCACTCGTTGCCAATGAAAATTAAGCTATTACTCATACTCGCTTGCATGATGTTTGCAATGCCGGCCTGCCGCATAAGCTACAAGTTTAACGGTGCCGCCCTCGACTATAGCGTCTACAAAACCATATACGTCAGCGACTTTCCCATTCGCGCCGCATTGGTGTACGCTCCACTGCAACAAACATTCGAAACCGAGCTGCAAAACTACATACAGCGCAACACGCGTCTGCGTATTGTCGACACCGGCAATGCCGACTTGCAAATGGAGGGCGAAATCACCGGATACACCCTCACCCCGCAAGCCGTCACC
Source organism: uncultured Bacteroides sp. (assembly GCA_964431795.1). Taxonomy (GTDB): domain Bacteria; phylum Bacteroidota; class Bacteroidia; order Bacteroidales; family Muribaculaceae; genus CAG-873. The sequence continues at coordinate 17,128 of CAYSLD010000023.1, read as the reverse complement.
GAAGACGCTTACGCATCAAAAACACGCCTCACCATCACCGTGCGCGTGAAATATTCCGACAGCAAAAACGAGAAAAACGATGTCGACCAAACATTCTCAGCCTACCGCGACTTTGACGCCACCGAGCTGCTCATTGACGTGCAAGACCAACTCTGTCAGGAAATTGCCACCGAGCTTGTTGACCTCATATTTAACGCTACACTTGGCAACTGGTAACCATTCACACCTACAATTCACATGAAAGCTACGAGCCCCGACCCATATTTCATCTTTCCGGCGCTAAAACAACTCAAGGACGACCGCGACAAACTCACCGACGAGCAAATCGCCGACCTCAAGCAACGCATAGCGCTCAACACTGCCGACCCTGCAGCCGCCGTGCAGTTTGTTGACCTTGCCGGTGACGACTGGGCACACATCTACCCGGCACAACCCGAACCCGAAAAAATCACCACCGACAACGCCATCGACACTTTCCTCGACACATACGGCTCGCGCAACCCAAAAGAAGATGCTCTGCTTGAGCGACTAATCTTCAACCCAACACCCGACTACTCACAGCTGCTGGAAAAGCAAGACAGCGCTGAGGCGACGTCGCCGGCAGCTCCGGCAACCGAGCAAGATGCACTCATCGACGCATTCATCAACCACTCTACCGGCGACAACCCAACAGTGGGCAACCTTGAGGACGACATACTCGCTGCCATTGAGCAAAAAGAACCCGAGGCCGAACCCGTAGCCAACATCCCCGCAATGCCCGCAACCATTGCCCCCGATGCGCCCCCCGCTGCAAAGCCCGAAAGCTCACTTTCGGAGAGTTTAGCCAAAATTTATATAAAACAAGGCCGTTATGAGCGCGCTTTTGAGATTATTTCCGATTTAAACTTGAATTATCCGGAAAAAAGTGTTTACTTTGCAGACCAATTGCGTTTTTTGCAAAAGCTCATAGCCTTGCAACGAAGCCGCAACAACGTTGCTCAATCAAAATAACTGCGATTGCGCAACACCAAAACATGATTTTTATCACATTACCAATACACAATTGAAGTAATAATCTAAAACCGATATGTACGTTATTTTTATTGTACTCACAGTTATCGTTTCCATCTTGCTGATCGGAATCGTCCTCATCCAAAAATCAAAAGGTGGTGGCCTTTCTTCACAATTCGGCGGTGGCAACCAAGTTCTCGGTGTGCGTGGCACCAACAGTTTCCTCGAAAAAACTACTTGGACTCTCGCTGCCCTCATCGTAGTTCTCTCTGTAGGCGCTGCTTACACTATGCCCAAAGCCGACAAAGGCGCTGACGTTCGCGTTGAGGCCGATGGCAAACCCGCAGCTCAACAAGCAAACGCATTTGCTACTGACGCTGCAACAACTAAAGCTGACAAAGCTGCCGCTAAGACTGCTGCTCCCGAAAAAGCAGCTCCCGCACCTGCAGCTACCGAAGCACCTGCCGGCGAATAATCAACATTCGCCACGTAGTCATTTCGACACAGGCCATATACAGGCCGACAGTCGCCATGCGACTGTTGGCCATGACTTGTTTATAGACAGTTTATCTACTAAGTATGAATCGCAAACAATTTGAAATAATGGCTCCGGTGGGCTCATTCGAGTCACTCCATGCCGCAATCAACGCCGGTGCCGATGCCGTATATTTTGGCATCGGTGGCCTGAATATGCGCTCACGCTCGAGCGTCAACTTCACCCTCGACGACTTACGTCAAATTGCCCAAATCTGTAACAATGCCGGGGTAAAATCATACCTCACCCTCAACATTGTGCTGTTCGACAACGACCTCGAAGCCGCACGTGCCACAGTCGACGCCGTAAAAGAAGCCGGAGTCAGCGCCATCATTGCCGCCGACATCGCCATTATTCTCTACGCGCGCTCGGTGGGCGTTGAAGTGCACATCTCAACACAAGCCAACGTCACCAACTACGAGACCTTGCGTTTCTACGCTCAATGGGCCGATGTTGTGGTGCTCGCCCGCGAGCTGAACTTAGAGCAAGTGGCTGCCATACACCAAGCCATCATCGACAACGACCTGCGCGGCCCTCACGGCGACCTGGTGCGCATCGAAATGTTTTGCCACGGCGCACTCTGCATGGCCACATCAGGCAAATGCTACCTCTCTCTGCACGAAATGAACTCAAGCGCCAACCGTGGTGCTTGCACGCAAATATGCCGCCGCAGCTACACCCTCACTGACCGCGACACCGGCGACCAAATCGACGTTGAAGACAAATACCTCATGTCGCCCAAAGACCTCAAAACCATACACTTCCTCAACAAACTCATCGACGCCGGAGTCACCGTGCTCAAAATCGAAGGTCGCGCACGAGGCCCCGAGTATGTGAAAGTTGCCGTGGAATGTTACTCTGAGGCCATCGAAGCCGTGTGCAACAACACTTTCACCGACGAGAAAATCGAAGACTGGAACAACCGTTTGGAGAAAATCTTCAACCGCGGATTTTGGGACGGATACTACTTGGGACAACGCCTCGGCGAATGGTCAAGCAAATACGGCTCGTCGGCCACACGCGTGAAACAATACGTAGCCAAAGGTGTGAAATACTACTCACGTCTCGGCGTTGGCGAATTTTTACTCGAAGCCGGCGAACTCAATGTTGGCGACGAAGTAGTTATCACCGGCCCCACAACCGGAGCCCTCATCCTCACTGTCGACGACATACAAGTCGACTGCAAAAGCGTGCCTCGCGCAGTGAAAGGCGACTCTTTTTCTATCGCCGTGCCTGCCAAGATACGCCCTTCCGATCGTCTATACAAATGGGAGCACGTTGACGTAGCCCCCCGCAAACCCCGTTTTTAAGCGCAAAAAAATGAAAAACTTTATCGCATGGTGCCGCAGCTACCTCAAAGTAACCAACATAGCCGTTCTCGCTGCAATTATTTACATGATTTGTTTCCAAGAAAACTCGTCGCTGCGCATATACAGCTATGACCGCACCATCGACAGTTTGCGCACGGAAATTCGTGTGAACACCGACTCTATGATGTTCTACCGCGCACTCAATCAACGCATGGATAATCACGATCCAGAGATTATCGAACGCATAGTGCGCGAAAACCACAACATGAATCTCCCCAACGAAGACGTTTACATCTACAAATAATCCAATATTGTATTATGAAATCACTACTACAAACGCTAACCTACGGCGGACTCATTGTGGTGTGCATCGGATGCTTGATGCCACTGATTTTGGGTCCACAGCACATAGCCTTTAAAATTGTGTACTGCATAGGCGCTCTTGCCACGTTCGTTGGCCGCCTATTCACAAAATATCAAGGCAAAGACTTTCGCGTGCGCCGACTGGTGCACATACAACGTTGGAGCGCATTTTTCTTTTGCGTTTCAGGTTTTATGATGTGGTATTCGGCCGACCCGCGCGACTGGCTGGCATTCACCCTTGCCGGTGGCTTGGTGCAATGCTACGTATCAATAGTTTTGCCTAAAGCTCTTAAACGCGCCGGCGAGCTTTAAGATATGCGCACACTTTTCATCTCTGACCTTGACGGCACACTGCTCACTCCCGACGTTTGCGTGTCGCCACGCTCGGCACAAATCATCAGCTCGCTCACCGAAAAAGGCACACTCTTCACTTGCGCCACCGCGCGCACCCCGGCAACAGTTGTGCCCCTGCTCAGCCACACTCACATATCGCTACCGGCAATTGTCATCACCGGAGCCGCACTCTACGACGTGAACCAACGCCGCTATCTTGACGTGCACTTCATAAATGCCGACGCTTTGCAAGCCATAAACCAAGCCTTTGCCGACGAAGGCCTCACTCCGTTCATCTACACACTTCCCGACGATGGCAACGACGTGCTGCAAGTGTTCGTGAACAGTGCACAATTCACACCGTATCAGCAAAAATTTATCGACGACCGCTCAAACTTGCCCCTCAAGCACTTCAACATCAACACGGCTCCACCGGCAAACTTGGCCAACCGCCACATACTGTTTTTTGCCATGGGCAATGTTGCAAACATTGAGCGTGCCGCTGCTGTGCTCAGCAACGGCGTGGACTGCCATGTGTCGTGCTATCGCGACACCTACGACCGCAATATCGGCCTGCTAGAAATTCTGGCTTCGGGCGTATCAAAGGCCTCAGCTGTGGCCAAAATGAAGGCACACGTTGGCGCCGACCGCCTGGTGGTATACGGCGACAACCTCAACGACCTGCCCATGATGGCTGTGGCTGACGAGGCCGTAGCTGTTGACAATGCCCTGCCCCAAGTGAAAGACGCAGCAACAACAACCATCGCCGCAAACACCGCCGACGCCGTCGCCCTCCACAT
>CAYSLD010000023.1:0-12697 GCA_964431795.1 uncultured Bacteroides sp. | reverse complement strand
GTTTTCTTGTCTTTGGGGTGTATGTCGTTCCATTCGCCCACATCACTGTTGCGTATGAGCGTAGCCCCGTCAACAGCCTCGCAGGCAGCAGCTTGCGCAGCACGCTGCTCGGCCCAGGCAGTACGACCGCCAACATCCGACGGATGCAAGAAATCAGCCAATTCCACAATGTAGAACGGTAAACTATCATTATTAAAAGCTCTGCGCCAATCATAAATCATTGTGGTGAGCAATCCGGCATATTCATCGCGAATGTCAACATCCGATTCGCCTTGATACCACACCACACCTTGCACCGGAATGTTGAGCAACGGAGCAATCATACCATTATAAAGCACAGTCGGGTAATTAAACAGCCATGTTGTGCCGGGCTTTTGCGGCATGATACAACCTACTTTGTGGCGCCAATTTCCGGTTAAAGCCACGGTATTATCGCCGCAAATGAGAGCGTATGGTTTATCGGCCACAAAATGCGGAGTGCCATAGTCCGACTCCAAGCGCACAGTGATATTATTGTGGCCTTTGTGCAACAATCCTGCAGGTATTTTGTAGTTGCGCGGCGGATATTGGTACGACACAGTGCCCACAAAAGTACCGTTCACATAGACCGAGTCGGCATCAACAATGCAACCAAGTCGCAGCAGCGCATCCTTGCCGACAAAGTCGTCACCAAGTTCCACATCTTTGCGCAGCCAATGTATGCCGTTGGCACTTTTGCCATTCACCTTGCCCCAATCAGCGAATAGGTCGCAAACTTCCCAATCACTGTCATCAAGGTTTGCAGCATACCATTTTTGTGCGCTTTGAGTGCCAAGATCTGAGGCCCAAGTCACGGCATTCCACGTGTTGAGCGCCGTCTGCTCAGTTTGCGTGATTTGGCTGCGATATGCATCGTTGCACATAATTTTATATGAGTTCAGGCGTGCCGGATATTTTTCAATAGCCGCTTCGCTCATCCATGCCTCAATGCGAGTGCCACCCCAACTTGAATTGATGATGCCAACAGGCACATGACCATTATTCTCATATATTTCCTTAGCAGTGAAATAGGCAAGCGCGCCAATGCTGTTCACATCACCTTCAAAAGTGCGCCACGTGGCCTTGTTCACATCCGTAGCCGGTGCATGATACGCTTCAACTTTCGGAGTCTTAAATTCGCGCAAATAGTGGTTGGAATATGCAGCTATTTCGTCCTCAAACATTTCGCGCACGCGGCTAACAGGGAGCTCTTGGTTTGACTGTCCGGAGAACAAATACACGTCGCCAATCATCACATCGTTCACTGTTTGCTCATTTGCGGTGAGCGTGTATGGGCCGCCGGCTTTGAGTTGCGAAAGCGTAACCGACCAATCGCCGTTGCCATCGGCCACGGTTGTCGCTTTGTTTTTCTTGCCGAGCGACACATTTACTGTTTCACCGGCATCAGCTTTACCCCAAATTTTGATGGGTTGGTTGCGTTGCAACACCACACCGTCGCTGAGCAACGTGGGCAATTTCACGGCAGCACTCGCTGAGGTTGCAGCTAACATGGCGAGTGCGGTAACATAGAGAATAGTATTAGTATGCATGATGTAATTTTAGATTTTTCGATACACAAAGTTACACATACACACTGTCACGCGAAAATGCAATGTGTTAATCCACGTATCATTTACATTTCAATTCGTAACACCGCGAAAAGTTGCAAAGTTTTAAGTTTTCGCAATGTCACAAGATTATACTAACTTGTAGTGCGTGCTTGCAAGAGTGAAAAGCAACACGTACATTTGTATGTATAAAATCAAATAGTGCATTTAACGCTTAAATCTTAATAAAATGTCTACTCCTACAAATCAATCCGCACAAGGCGACGGATTTTTCAAACTGTCGTGGGTGCAACGCATCGGATTCGGCTCGGGAGATTTGGCTCAAAACCTCATCTACCAAACCATCTGCATGTATCTGCTCTTTTTCTATACCAATGTTTACGGCCTCGACCCTGCTGTTGCCGCCGTGATGTTTTTGATTGTTCGCATAATCGACGTCATTTGGGACCCCTTGGTGGGCACCTTCGTCGACAAACATAATCCCCGACTTGGCAAATACCGCTCATATCTTGTGCTCGGCGGCCTACCCTTGACCGGCTTTGCAATACTCTGTTTTTGGAACGGATTTTCCGGCTCATTGCTCTATGCATACGTCACGTATGTAGGCTTGTCAATGTGCTACACCTTGGTGAACGTGCCCTACGGTGCGCTCAATGCCTCACTCACTCGCGATACCAACGAAATCACCATACTCACATCTGTGCGCATGTTCATGGCCAACATCGGCGGACTCGCCGTTGGCATGGGTGTGCCTATCATTGTGAAACTCATCAGCGGCGAAGAGGGCGACAAGATGTCTGAATCGCCCACAGCATGGTTCACCACCATGGCCGTATTTGGTTTGGTAGGCTTGGCCTTGCTCGTGTTCTGTTTCTCACAGTGCAAAGAGCGCGTGGTTATGGACAAAAAAGAGACCGCCAATGTGAAAGTCTCAGACCTTTGGATGGAATTTGTGCACAACCGTCCGTTGCGCATTCTTGCATTCTTCTTCATAACCGCATTTGCTATGATGGCCGTAGGCAATTCAGCCGGAGCATACTACATAAACTACAACCTCAACGGTAGCGCCACCGAGCTGTCAATATTCATGGCACTTGGCTCAATCCCGGCATTCATATTCATGCCGCTCATCCCGGCAATAAAGCGCAAAGTCGGCAAAAAAGGAATGTTCTACATCTTCCTCATCATTGCTATTGTGGGCATGGCAATTCTCTACATTGTTTCAGTGGTGCCGGCTCTCAAACAACAAATGTGGATTGTTTACGTAGCTCAATTCATTAAATCGACCGGCGTAATCGTAGCCACCGGCTATATGTGGGCACTCGTTCCGGAGGTCATCACCTACGGCGAATACACACATGGCCGACGCATAGCAGGCATAGTAAATGCACTCACCGGCATATTCTACAAAGCCGGTATGGCTCTCGGCGGCGTGGTGCCCGGATTGGTTTTAGCCTTCGTCGGCTTTGACAAAGATGCCGCTCAACAAACTGTGTTTGCCGAACAAGGCATACTTTGGTTGGTGGCCGTGATACCGGCTCTCTTGCTCGCTCTCGCCATGTTTATCATCTCAAAATATGAACTCGACGACGACGTTATCGACAATATTAACCGCGAAATAGCTGCACGCAATGCACAATAAAACAGTAAATAAACTCATCAAAGCCCTACTCCTTTCAGTGATTGTGAGTCTGCCCGCACAAGCGCAAACATTGAAAGATGCCTTTGCCGACAATTTCTTGCTCGGCTGCGCAATCAACGAACGTCAAGCCGCGTTCAAAGACAAGCAAGGCGCACAAATTGCAGCCCGGCAATTCAACGCAATTGTTGCCGAAGATGTGATGAAATGCGAGACTATTCACCCCAAGGAGAATAAATACTCGTGGACCAAGGCCGACCAATTTGTGAGCTTTGGCGAGGCAAACAATCAGTTCATTGTTGGCCATTGCTTGATTTGGCATTCGCAGTTGGCTAAATGGTTTTGTGTAGACAAAAAAGGCAATCCGGTTAGCGCCGACGTGCTCAAACAGCGCATGCGCGACCACATTCACACAATCGTGTCGCACTACAAAGGCCGCATAAAAGGGTGGGACGTGGTCAACGAAGCTGTTGAAGATAATGGCTCATACCGCCAAAGCCCATTCTACAAAATCTTAGGGCCTGAATATATTGCCCTGGCCTTTCAATACGCTCACGAAGCCGACCCCGAAGCCGAACTCTACTACAACGACTACGGCATGGACAACCCACGTCGCCGAGCCACCGTTGAAAAGATAGTGAAAGACTTGAAAGCCCGCGGGCTGCGCATTGATGCCGTGGGCATGCAAGGCCACATAGGCATGGACTATCCCGACTTTAAAGAGTTTGAAAAGTCAATAAACACCTTTGCCGCTCTTGGCTGCAAGGTGAGTATCACCGAACTTGATATGAGCGCTCTGCCCTCAAAAATTCGCGGCGCAAATATCTCCGACAAAATGGCCTATTCAAAAGAATGGGACCCCTATAAAAACGGACTGCCTCAAGATGCGTCAGACGCTTGGAATGCGCGCATGACTCGCTTCCTTGACATGCTGCTAAAACATAGCAACGACATAGAGCGCGTGAACTTCTGGGGCGTGACCGACAAAGACTCGTGGAAAAACAATTGGCCCATAAAAGGACGCACCGACTACCCCCTGGCTTTTGACCGCAACGGCCAGCTCAAACCATTCTTGCAAGAATATGTGAACACGCGCAAAGCAACGTTCACCCGCTTCTCATACGACGTAAAAAACGGAGTTGAAAGCACCCCCAATCCACTGCTGCCGGGCTGCTATCCCGACCCGTCAATTGTTCGCGTTGACAACGACTATTATCTTGTAAATTCATCGTTTGTTTTCTATCCCGGAGTGCCCATTTGGCATAGCACCGACCTCAAAAACTGGGAGCGTCTGGGCTTTGTGCTCAATCGCCCGTCACAGTTGCAAATTGCCGACAGTGTGCGCGTGTCGGGCGGCGTTTATGCCCCGGCAATTGCCTACAACCCCGGCAACAAGCTTTACTACATGATAAATACACTTGTTGACGGCGGCGGCAACTATTATGTTACCACTTCCGACCCCAAATCAGGTAATTGGAGCGACCCGGTTTGGGTGCCCGAAGTTGGCGGCATTGACCCGTCATTTCTCTTCGACACCGACGGCAAAGCCTACATTGTGAATAACGACGTGCCAGTTGGTGGCCCGCTATACGACGGTCACCGTGCCATCTTTTTGCACGAATTTGATTGGCATAGCGGTAAGGTGGTGGGCACACAACGTCAAATCATTAATGCAGGTGTAAATCCGGCCGACAAACCCGTATGGATTGAAGGCCCGCATCTCTACCATTTCGGCGACAAATATTTCTTGATGTGCGCCGAAGGTGGCACGTCTACCGACCATAGCGAGGTGCTGTTTGAAACCGAAAGCCTCGATAAACCGTTCACTCCGTGCAAAATAAATCCGATACTCACGCAGCGCACACTCAGCCCTGACCGCGCCAACCCCGTGACCTGCGCCGGCCATGCCGACTTGTTTCAAGCTGCCGACGGAAATTGGTATGCTGTTTTCCTTGCCGTACGTCCGTACACTGTTGACGGCCACGACATTATGGGACGCGAGACTTTCCTTTTGCCCGCGCAGTGGATTGACGGTCAGCCCGTCATCCAATATCCCGAAGAGCCTATCACAATCGCCCCAAAAAAAGTGGAAAATGTGCAACTCTGGGGCGCTGACGACTTGGCCAACGATGCATTTTATTTGCGCAATCCGGCAAAGAAATTTTACACCGTCAGCAATGGCAATCTTGTGCTAAATGCCAAATCTACAAAACTTGCCGACAAAAAGGCTCCGGCTATGGTGTGCCGCTGGGCCACAGAACTCGAATTTGAGGCCTCTACAACTGTAGCGTTTGCCCCGCAATCGGCCGACGATTTTGCCGGACTTGTGCTTTTCCAAGACGATGAGCACTACATTGCACTCGGCCTCACGCGTGACAACGATAACAACATTTGTGTGAAACTTGAGCATCATTGCGGCGAAAAAGTTACTGCCGATTTGTGCGCACTCGACGCTGCTCAAGCCGACTTGCGTGTTGCTGCCGACGGCAAAGGCCTATATCATTTCTACGTGAACGGCCAAAAGCTACCTCAAACTATCAGCGCAAACACGCTCAGCACAAAAACCGCCGGCAACTTCACCGGAACGGCCGTAGGCGTATTTGCCTCTGCAAAATACTAACATTCAACTACTAAACATATATAATTATGAAAAAAAGATATCTTTTACCAACCGACTATATGGCCGACCCGGCCGTACACGTTTTCAACAATCGTGTCTACATCTATCCCTCACACGACCGCGACAGCGGCGCCGCCGAGAACGATAACGGCGACCACTTTGAAATGCAAGACTACCACGTGCTCTCAACCGACGACCCCATGGACGGCGAGGTCATCGACCACGGCAAAATACTTGACGTTGTTGACATACCCTGGGCCGGACGCCAACTTTGGGACTGCGACGTCGCCGAAAAAGACGGCAAATTTTACATGTATTTCCCTCTAAAAGATAAAAATGACGTTTTCCACATTGGCGTTGCCATTGCCGACAAGCCCGAAGGCCCGTTCATTCCGCAGCCCGACCCTATCCGCGGCAGCTACTCTATCGACCCGGCTATCCTCAAAGACGGCGATGACTACTTCATGTACTTCGGCGGTCTGTGGGGCGGACAATTGCAACGCTATCGCGACAACAAAGCGCTTGAAGATCCGCATCTTAACGCTGACGACGAAGATGCAATACCTTCGCGCGTGGTTCGCTTGTCAAAAGATATGCTTCAGTTTGCCGAAGAGCCGCGTCCGGTTATCGTCATCGACAAAGACGGCAAACCGCTTAAAGCCGGTGACAATCAGCGCCGCTTCTTTGAAGCCTCGTGGATGCACAAATACAACGGCAAATATTATTTCTCATACTCTACCGGCGACACTCACCGCCTTTGCTACGCCATCGGCGACAACCCCTACGGCCCGTTTGTTTACCAAGGTTGCATCATGACCCCCGTTGTTGGATGGACCACTCACCACGCCATTGTTGAGTATAAAGGCAAATGGTACCTTTTCCACCACGATTGCGTGCCCTCAAATGGCGTGACTTGGCTGCGTAGCTTGAAAGTTGTGGAACTCACTTACGATGCCGACGGCCACATCAACACCATTGACGGCGGCGGCACCGGCGAAGAATAAAAAAAACATCCGTTATGCGCAAAATATTTATTTTGCTGGCATTGGTCTTGTCGCTGAGCACACAAGCTAAATTGTGGCTCAGCGACGAGCCGTGTGTTGCAACCTCTCGTATTGATATCGACTCGCAATTGGGCGACGAAGGCTACACTATTTCTCGCGATGCCGACGGCCTGTGCATCACAGCCAAAACACAACGCGGACTGATGTATGGCCGCTACGCTCTGCAGCGCATGAAAGCTTGTGGCGAGCTCGACACCTTGCACTCAGTGACAAGCAAGCCCGTCTATAATTTGCGCATACTCAACCATTGGGACAACCTCGACGGCACTATTGAACGCGGATATGCCGGTCACAGCCTTTGGCGCTGGAGTGAGTTGCCCGACTCGGTGTCACCGCGCTACCGTGAATATGCCGAAGCTTGCGCCTCGGTTGGCATAAACGGTGCGGTGCTCAACAATGTAAATGCATCGCCAACAATACTCACCACCGACTATCTGCGCAAGGTTGCACGCATAGCCGACGAGTTGCGCCCATACGGCGTACGCGTGTATCTGTCTGTGAATTTTGCCTCACCGATGGCACTCGGCGACCTTCATACAGCCGACCCGCTCAACGCAGCCGTTGCGGCATGGTGGCAAGCTAAAGTTGACAGCATCTATGCACTTATCCCCGATTTTGGCGGCTTCTTGGTGAAAGCTAACTCCGAAGGCCAACCCGGGCCGTGCGACTACGGCCGCACTCATGCCGAGGGCGCAAATATGCTGGCACGTGCACTGGCCCCGCATAGTGGCATTGTGATGTGGCGAGCCTTTGTCTATTCGCCCTCCGACGCTGACCGTGCCAAACAAGCTTACCTCGAATTTTCACCGCTTGACGGTAAATTTGACGACAACGTAATAATACAGATAAAAAACGGCCCGATAGATTTTCAGCCGCGCGAGCCGGTGAGCCCGCTAATATATGCCATGCCCAACTCAAACGTCATGGCCGAACTTCAAATCACGCAAGAATATCTTGGGCACAGCAACCACATAGTATATCTTGCTCCGTTGTGGCGCGAGTTTTTCGATGGCGTGTCGCTCAACGTGCTCAAAGGCGTGGCCGGAGTTGCCAATATCGGCGACAGTGAAACGTGGTGTGGAAACACATTGGCACAAGCAAACTGGTATGCTTTCGGCCGCTTGGCATGGTCGCCCGAGTTGACCACCAAACAGATTGCCGACGAGTGGACACACCTCACGTTTGCCAACGTTCCGGCTGCGGTAAACAATGCATTTACCGATATGCTTTGCGGCAGTCGTGAGGCCGCCGTAAACTATATGATGCCCTTGGGTTTGCACCATCTATTTGCGTGGGGACATCATTATGGCCCTGAGCCGTGGTGCGACATTCCCAATGCCCGTCCCGATTGGATGCCGCGCTACTATCACCGCGCCGACAGCCTTGGCATTGGCTTTGACCGCTCATCAACGGGCAGCAATGCCGTAGATCAATACCCGAGCATTTTTGCTCGCTATGTTGACGATGTGCAGACGTGCCCCGACGAATATTTGCTGTGGTTTCACCATGTGGCATGGACTCACCGCATGCAGTCAGGGCGCACTCTTTGGGACGAGCTTTGCCACCGCTATGACAGCGGCGTGAATTATGTTGCAAAGACTATGATACCCACTTGGCAACTAATGCAACCCTACGTCGACACCGAAACTTATGCCGACATATCTGTGCGCCTTGCCACTCAGCTCAAAGATGCATGGTGGTGGCGCGATGCTTGCCTGCTTTATTTCCAACAGTTCTCGCACTTGCCAATCGCGAACGGCGCCCGTCACACTCTGTCTACGCTGCAGTCAATACATTTGCCTATAACTAACTTTGAAGCACCGTCGCCGGCTCTTCTCGACTCGCTGCGCTAGCGCGTGCGATATTCCGACGGCGACACTCCGGTGAACTTTTTGAATGCTGTTGAGAAGTGCGTTTGGCTTGTGAAACCGATGTTATAAGCAATCTGCGTGACGTCGTTATCGGTATTCTTAAGCAATTCGCAGGCCTTGCGCAAACGTATGTTGCGTATAAAATCGGAGGGCGACACACCAATCATATCTTTCATTTTGCGATGCAAGTGAGCGCGGCTGATGCCGACCTCGTGTCCCAACATTTCAACATTAAGATTGGGGTCGTCGATATGGGCGTTGATCATTTCAACTATCTTGTTCATGAGCACCTCGTCGTTGCTCTTTATTTCTATTTTGTCAATCTTATCTTCTTGTGATTGTGCGCCGGAGAAACGCCCTTTGAGCATTATACGGTTTTCAATAAGACTGTCGCTGATGGCCATAAGCTCTTCGCCGCTAAACGGCTTGGCAACGTATGCATCGGCACCTTTCTCCCACCCCTCTTTGCGGTCGGTATATTCGGTTTTTGACGTCAGCAAAATCACCGGTATGTGGTTTGTGTTGCCGTTGTTTTTGATGTTTTTGAGGAGCTGTATGCCGTTCATGCCGGGCATATTCACGTCAGAGATTACGAGGTCTGCACCGTTGTCAAGTATGTATTTCCACGCGCTTTCGCCGTCTGAGACAGTGTCAACTTTGTAGTATGCGGCGAAATAGTCGGTTAGATAGTCGCGAATTTCGCTATCGTCGTCAACCACGAGTATGCGGCTCTTTGAGCGGTGGCGCACTGTTTTTGCGGGTTGTTTGGCATCCTCAATGCTTGTTGCATTTTCTATGATGGTACGCGGTGTTATTTCACTCACCTCGGACTTTTCTTGCCTGCTGAGATGGCTGCTGCCAAGCGGAATTTTCACCTCAAAGCAAGAGCCTTGAGCATCGGTGCGATTGTATGCTTTGATTGTGCCGTGATGCAATTCAACCAGCAACTTGCACAAGTTTAGGCCTATGCCAAAGCCGGCCGACTCGCCACTCTGTGCCTTGGCATTGTCTTGGTAGAAGCGCTCAAAAATTTTCTTTGTCTTTTTCTCGTCAATGCCTACGCCTGAGTCAATCACGCGTATCATGGCCTTATTGTCGTCGGTTTTTGATAATTCGATATCAATTTCACCGCCTTTTGGCGTGTATTTAAAGGCATTGCCCAGCAGATTTACCAATATCTTGTCGAAATTATTACGGTCAATCCACAGGTCGAGCGAGTCAACATGACTGTTAAATTTGAGCGTTATGTCTTTATCCTCGGCTTTAGGTTTGAACATTTCTGTGCACTCATTTATAAAGCCCACCATTTCAGTCTTTGAACAGTGAATTTCCATCTTGCCCTTGTCAATTTTGCGCACATCGAGCAATTGATTTACAAGTCCGAGTATGCGTGTGGCATTGCGGTGTATGGTGTGCAGACGCTGTGTGGTTTTGGCATCATACTTTTCCTTGAGCAGGGCTTCAAGTGGCGAGAGTATCAACGTCATCGGCGAACGAATTTCGTGCGAAATATTGATGAAAAATTGCAATTTTGCCTCTTGTATTTGGTTGTTGCGCTTGCGTCGCAATGCTATGAACACTTGCAAACAAAGTGCTAAGAACAGCACCACATAGATTATCTTTGCCAAGGGCGACAAAAACCAAGGTGCTGCAATTTTCAGCTCTATCTGTTTTACGGGCGAATAAACCCCGTTCTCGCAAGCACGGATTTGCATCTTGTATGTGCCGGGCGAGAGGTTGCTGATGTAGATTTTATCCTCACCAACACTTGTGCTCAGCCATTCGCCCGACTTGTTGAGACGGTATTCGTAGCTCACATTTTTGGCGTTGCGAAAGTCGAGTGTAGATAGAGCCAGAGCAATAGCATTGTCATCGTAATTGAGATTTATGCGCTGCAAATTGTAGTTATCGCCAACTTCTATGAGGTTGCTGTTTGAGAGCATTGTTTGCTCAAGCGGCAAGCCTTTTATGGTGATGTCTGTGACAATCGGAGCTTTGTCGAGCTTTGTGTCTTTTATATTTTCCGGAGAAAATGCTGTTATACCGTTTTGTCCCGAGAATGATATGCGCGATGCATTGGCCGTAGCTGCCACGTGGTTGTAGAGGTTATCTTCAAGACCGTTGCCACCGTAGAAGGCGGTGAATTTTCGCTCGGCGATGTTAAAGCGATTCATGCCGTGGCGCGTTGTGGCCCAAATGTTACCTTTATTGTCGGCTGCAATATCGAGAAATGAGTTGTCATCAAGGCCGTTATTGTAAGTAAATCGTTCAACCTTTTGGCTGTTGGGATTGTATCGCACCAAGCCGTGACTTGTTGCGGCCCAAATTTCGCCGTTTTTATTTGCTATAATGGCATTGCAAACACCTTGTCGCAGGCCTTCGTCGTTTTTTACTTTTATAAATTGTTTGCGCACAAGGTCATAGCAGCTGATGCCGCTATAATGGCCTATCCACAAACGGTGACTGTTATCCACACATAGCGACGGTATCCAACTGTTTATCATCTCGTTTTCAGGCGTGGGATATAGCCACGACACCTGATGTGTTTTGCCGTCTACTATTGCCACTCCGCGGCCGTCAATGCCACCGTATATGTTGCCGTCGCTATCTGTAGTGATGGCTGTGATGTTAAATGTGCCGTCAATAGCGGCAATCTGTGTGAGTGCTCCGGTTGTTGGGTTTATGCTGTATATGCCTTTATTATTGGCTCCGGCAATCATTGTGCCGTTAGCACCTGATTGCAAGCGATTGAGCTGCAGCGGTGTCTCTACGTGCAGCACCACGTCACCGTGAGTGTTGAGTTTGTAAGCTCCGCAATCTTCAATTGAGCACCACAAATATCCTTGGCTGTCGTAAGCCAAGTCTTGTATGTATGCAGCCTTGTCGTTGATTATATCTTCGGCATTTTTATATTTGAATTGGTTGGGCTTGCTGGGCGCCATAATAAGACCTTGATTGGTGCAGCCCACCCACAGATTTGCATCTTTATCCTCGAAAATGATGTTGATTTTAGCCTTCGACAAGTTTACCGATGTGCTGGCGATTTTGTTGTAGTCGCTCACGGTGTTTGCTCCGGCTGCCACTATCTTCATGCCGTTGCCCGAGGTGGCGATGTATATATCACCGCGTTTGCTGCAACTTGCGCTCACGTATGTGGGCTGCGTAGCTCCGGTGTAGGTGAGTTCGGTGAAACTTCCGCTCGCGCTGTTATAGCGCCAAATGCGGTCTTTGCTCACAATAATGATATTGCCGTTTTTGTCTTTGGTGAGGTCAATAATTGGGCCATCGCAAAGTTTACGTTCTGTCAAATTGCCGCGTTTGTTCATGACGGCAACATCGCCTTGTTGGCCGCTGAAAAGTATGTTGCCGTTTGCACATTCTATTGCTTTATTGAGCTGATTTGCCCACTTCAATTTGTTGGGCGCAGTCATGGGCGACAACTCGGTGCTGCCTTTCGCCATTTTATACACGCCCACGCCTGAGGCCACGCAAAGCACTGTGCCGTTTTGCAACTCGCAAACGTCTGAAATATATCCGTTGAAATCTTTGTCGGGGAGTTTGGCCAGTGAGAACACGTGTGTGAGCGGATTGTATGTTTGCAAACCGTTGGCCGTGGCAATGTGCACAAGGTTGTCTTTGCACACCACCACTTTGAGTATGCGATTGTCGACTATGGTGTTGCTGTTGTTGTCAGCATGCAGCCATGTCTTAAATGTGTTGCCGTCAAAACGCATCAAACCGTAATTTGTGCCCATCCACAGATAACCTTGGCGGTCTTGTGCCACCGTGTTTATCAGTGATGATGACATAAGTGAACGGTCAAAATAGCGTGAACTTTGACTGAAAGAAGAGCAAAACGAGCCTACAATGAAGGCCACAATAGCAGAGCATATAAATCTATATCTGTTAGTCATGGG
>CAYSLD010000022.1:0-19842 GCA_964431795.1 uncultured Bacteroides sp. | reverse complement strand
AGGGCGATGGCAAAATCGAGGATAGTGTCGCGGCCGGCAGCTTCGTCGGCCGGGTCAATATCAACAGCACAGCCTTCGGTTGGGTCGATGCCAAATTCGGTGGCATTGCCGTTTGCATCGAGTATCGGAGCTGCCGACATGCGCACGCTCCAGCCGCATTGCAGTTCAAATGAAATTGGCATGCCGCTGCCACCACCGGTTGTTGCACCAACGATAGTGACGTTTGGCAGTTGTTTCATGATTGAGACGTAGTTGTTGGCAGCACTAAAAGTTGAACGATTTGTGAGGAGCACAATTTTGCGATTTAGCCAAGTTTGGCGACCGGCCTCGGCCGGGTCGAAATAGTAGGCGTAGGGTTCGGAGAAGTCAGAGTGCCCTTTACCGTTTTTGTGCATTATGTATCCAACGAGTGTGCGAGAAGTGATGAACCGATTCACAAATGTTTCAACGTTGTCAAGGTTTCCACCTCCATTGTCGCGCACATCAATGATGATGCTGCTGCAAAGTCTGAAGTAGTTGATGATTGAGTCCATGTTGCCCTCTCCGATGCCGCTTGAGAACGATGAGATGTGCATGTAGCCTATGTTTTGCATGAGTATGCCATAGTTCACATATCCGAGAGAGCGGTAGTTGAAGTTGAGATAGTTTTCGAGTATGTTTCGCTCATTGTAGTTTTGCGGATAGTTGCTCCACCAATCGCGATAGTACGAAGTGTTAAATCCGGACGATAGGTTCACGTGTCCGTCTTTGAGTTCGGCGAGCATATCAGCGCAGACGTTAAACAGTTGCACATTGCTTTTCACGAGCGGAATTTTTGCGCTGTAAACCTCGTGAATAGAATCCCAATTTATATTTTTTTCGTTGAAGAAACAATAGTGTTGGTCAACGAGCGACCAAAGTTGCTCGAAGTTTCCCTCGGCCGTGTTGTCATACTCTTCAATATCGTGGCAAGACGCGAGGGAGCACGTCAGCAGCAGTATGAGTGTTCGTATTAGTTTTTTCATTAGTACAGGGCTGAAATGGTTTTGGCGTTGTTAGCTTTTTTGCGGTGAGAATTGAGGGTTATCCACTCGGTTGTGACACCAATGGTGAAGGCGTGAGTGATTTGTTCAGACACCACATCCGACACTTTTGTTGACAGTATGTTGTTGTGGTAGCCCAAGCGCAAGGTTGTGCCACCGAAGTGAAGGTCGGCGGTGAGATAATTATCGAGGTTGAAGTAGTTGCCCCACCAAGCCGGACGTACAAGGCCCGAAGTATTTCCGAGCCAAATCTCGTAGTATAGTTCGCCATAGTCCGGGGCAAAGAATATGCCTGTGACGGGCAAGGTAGCTTCGTAGCGCAAGGTGATGGGAAGCTTGCCAAGTTTAAAATTGTAGGCAGCATAGCCCGACGCATTGACAGTCCAAGCTCCTTTTGCGGCGACGGGATTGTTGCCGTTTCGTTTGAGATAGAGAGCGCCAAGGTTGAGCGATGTGCCGGGGCCAATGCCAAGTGTGAGCGCAGGGGCTGCGCTGAATGGAGAGAAGCGGCGCATCATGCTCCAGCCGGCATTGAGGTCGGCATGCCACATGGCTATGCCGGCATAGTTTGTGGCACGAGTGCCGTCTATTTGCAAATCGAGTTGCATCACCCATTTTTCAGGGTTAAATTTCATGGCTTGCATACGTTCGTAGCGGAAGGCGGTGTGCCAGCCGCTATATCGCAGAGGAGTGAGGTATGTATCCGCCAAGTGCGAGGTACCGGCCTCAACGGTAAAAGCCGAAATCACAGGCCTCAGAGGCTGTTCATCGGCATTTTGTGCTGTAGCAAAGATAGCCACAACACATGCACAAAAGGCGGTGCATAGTTTTTTAATCATCGGTAAAAAGACGTTCTTGACCTATTATTTCATCGCGCACCTCGTCGTCGCTGCGATCCGGTTCGAGCACTTCGCGCTCCACATCGTCATCGTCGTCAGTTTCGATTTGTGCGGGTTCTATTTCCGGGTTAGGTTCTATCTCTGTGACCTGAGCAATTTCAAAGGTTGTGAGACGTTTTCCTTTTGCTTTGAGAGATTTCACGCCGATAAACGAGTCGGCATCAACAATCAGAGGCTCGCGGAAGTCATCGGCGCCGCCAAATTTCACTTCGAAGCGTGCTCCGGGTTCGTCGCTGAGAGCAATGAGGGTTGATTTTTCGTTATCGCCGAGGTAGCGTTGTTTTTTAGCTGAGGGCTCGAAGGCAAAGCGTTTTATGTATGGGTAGCCTTGGTCGGCATCGTTAAGGATGGCGGTGAACACGTGTTGCGGGCGGAATTTTTCTATGCGCAGTATGTTGTCGTCATAGTGGTTTGTGGCCTCGTAGGTAGAGGTGTAGTATTCGCCGTTTTTGAGCACTACGAGCACAAGGTCGCTACCCACAAATTCGCCGAGATAGTTGCCGCGGCCGTCATAGTTTATGCGCAGCACATCGGGGTCGAACCACACTTTCAAGCCGCCAAGGGTTGAAGTGCCTTTTTCTTTGAGAGAGAAGCGATGCACTTCGTTTTTGGTGACAAGGTTACCCATAGATTGGCGTCCTTTGATAGCCAATGAGCTAAAGTCGATGTCTAGTTGCAATGTTTTGAGTCGAGCTTTTGGCTTGAGGGTAACGCGCACCACCTCGGCCTCACCGTTTGAGTTGGCGGTGAACCATACGACGCGGCTGCCGGGAGTGCCTTGTGTGAGGTTATACTCTTTGTCGCGAGTGACACCGGTGACGGCAAAACGTTTCATGTAGTACACGCCGCCTTTACCGTTTTGGTATATGACGTTGTATATGGTGCGTGTGTCGTTGCGTTTGAACACAGCAAGGTGCATCACATTTTTGCCAACAAAGAGTTTTTCGCTGACTTTCACCACTTTGTAGCGGCCATCGCGGTAGAATATGATAATGTCGTCGATTGACGAGCAGTTGCACACAGGTTCGTCTTTTTTGAGACCTGTGCCGATAAATCCGTCTTCGCGGTTGATATACAGTTTTTCGTTGGCCTCAGCAACTTGAGCAGCCTCGATTGAGTCGAAGCCGCGGATGACGGTGTGACGTGGGAAGTTGTGGCCGTATTTAGCTTTCAGCCCTTCATACCAAGCTATGGTGTGTTCAACCAAGTGGTTGAGCTTGTTTGTGAGGTCGGCAATTCGGTCGTTGTAGCTTTCAATGAGTTTATCGGCCTCGTCAGCGCTAAATTTGAGTATGCGCTTCATTTTAATTTCGAGCAAGCGGAGTATGTCGTCGCGTGTGATTTCGCGCACAAGTTTCGGTTTGAGCGGGTCAAGGCGCTTGTCGATATGTGCGATGGCCACGTCAACATCGGGGGCTTGTTCGTATTCTTTGTCTTTATATATACGTTTTTCGATGAAGTATTTTTCGAGCGAGGCGAAGAGCAGCAGTTCGTTGACCTCGCTGCGTTGTATCTCCAATTCGCGGCGTAATATTTCTTTTGTAGTGTCTACGCTATATCGCAACAAGTCGCTAACGCCAAAGAAGTGTGGTTTTTTGTCTTTGATGACGCAGCAGTTGGGCGATATGCTGACTTCGCAGTCGCTGAAGGCATAGAGAGCGTCAATAGCTTTGTCGCTTGAAGTGCCGGGGAGCAGGTGCACAAGTATGCGGGGCTCTTCGGCGGTGAGGTCTTCAACTTTGCGAATTTTGATTTTACCTTTTTCGAAGGCTTTGAGGATTGAGTCGATGAGGGTGCCGGTTGTTTTGCTGAACGGGATTTCAGTGATTGCAAGAGTGCGGTTGTCTACTTTCTCAATTTTGGCACGTATTTTGACCGAGCCACCGCGCTCACCGTCGTTGTATTTGCTGACGTCGATAAAGCCGCCGGTAACAAAGTCGGGATAGAGCACAAAGTCTTCGCCTTTGAGGTATGCAACGGCAGCATCGAGTATTTCGTTAAAGTTGTGAGGGAGTATTTTTGAGGCTAAGCCCACGGCTATACCTTCGGCACCTTGAGCCAAAAGCAAGGGGAATTTAGCGGGCAAGGTGACGGGTTCTTTTTTGCGGCCGTCATAGCTGAGGGTCCACTCAGTGACTTTGGGGTTGTATAGCACATCGAGGGCAAACAGCGACAGACGGGCTTCGATGTAACGACCGGCAGCAGCATCGGCGCCGGTGAGTATGTTACCCCAGTTACCCTGAGTTTCTACCAACAAATCTTTTTGGCCGAGTTGCACGAGGGCATCTTTGATTGATGCATCGCCGTGGGGGTGGTATTGCATGGTGCTACCCACAATGTTAGCCACTTTGTTGAAGCGGCCGTCGTCGAGGGTTTTCATGGCATGGAGTATGCGACGTTGCACAGGTTTCAGGCCATCGTCGATATGTGGCACGGCACGTTCGAGAATGACGTACGAGGCATATTCCAAAAACCAGTTTTGGTACATACCTTGCAGACGGTGGCGGGGCACTTCGCCATTTGAAGTATAAGGTTTGGCAGGCAGAGATGAGTCGAGGGTTGACACCTCGTCTGCTTGATCAACAGTTTCGATATTTTCGTCGTTATCGATGTTGCTATCGTTGCCTATGTTTTCGTTGTTATTGTTGCCGGCATCAAGGCCGGGCATGTTATCGATTTTATCGTCGTTGCTCATTTGAGTGCACTATATTGGTATTTGCTACAAATATACAAATTTTTCGCCAAACGGCGCAAAAAAAATTAACCAAATTAGTTTCAGCATACTAATTCCTGCAAACATTGCCGACAAAAGCCGTGGTTTTGCTCAGCGACAGATAGAGCAGACCACAGTGCAAAAATACATTGCAGTATTTATTTAATTAGATTAATTATTTTGCGACATAATAGCTATTTATAATTTTTAATTAAATCGTTAATTTAATATAGCAAAGTTGGCTAGCAAAGCACCTACTTAAAGTTTTTGTTTAAGTAGATTAGCTTTGCGTTTCATTTTACTTAAAGTTTTTGTTTAAGTTTTTATTGGTCAGATTGGCGAAAAATTTGTAACTTTGCAGACAGTTATGTGGATAATTTTTGCTTTCATATCGGCAGCGCTATTAGGTTTGTACGACGCGATGAAAAAGCGTTCGTTGCGCGAGAATGCCGTAATACCTATTTTGTTTCTGAACACACTATTTTGCACACTGTTTTTTGTGCCGTTGATAGTGTTATCGTCAACCGGAGCAATTGATGCTACCGATAGTTTTTATGTGCCGTCGTGCGATTGGCACACGCATCGCTATGTGTTGCTCAAGGCGGCAATTGTGCTCAGTTCGTGGGTGCTCGGCTATTATGCCATGAAGCATTTGCCGCTGACAATTGTAGGGCCAATCAATGCCACACGCCCGGTGATGACCGTTGTTGGCGCGATGTTAATATATGGTGAGATGCTCAACGGTTGGCAGATTGCCGGTGTAACATTGGCTATAGTGTCGTTCTACTTGCTCAGTCGCAGCGGCAAAAAAGAGGGCATAAAATTCAGTCACAACAAATGGATATTCTTTTTGATAGGAGCTGCATTGTTGGGCACTGTGAGTGGATTGTACGATAAATATTTGATGTCGCCGCATGGCTTACACCTAAATAAAATGGCGGTGCAAGCGTGGTCAAATGCCTATCAATGCGTGATGATGTTGGTGATGATGCTGGTCATTTGGTATCCCACGCGACGCAGCACCACACCGTTTCAGTGGCGTTGGTCAATAGTATTTATAAGCGTATTTATCACTTTGGCCGATTTGGCATATTTTTATGCATTGACCTTCCCCGATGCAATGATATCGGTGGTGTCGATGGTGCGCCGAGGCAGTGTGATAGTGTCGTTTGCTTGCGGAGCATTGATGTTCGGCGAGAAAAACCTGCGTGCCAAAGTGCTTGATTTGTTTTTGGTGCTGCTGGGCATGATATGTCTGTATATAGGTTCGCATTAGCCGTAAAAATTGCGTCAGACTAACAAATTTACATCAAAGCAGAAAAATTTCTTACAAATTGTTTGCAAATACAAATACTTTATATAAATTTGCAGCATGAAACAATTGAACATACATAATAATCGTTATTGGTGGCGCTGGCAATTCTCACACAATTGGCGGTGCAACGTTATGTAGTTAGTTGTTTTGACGCATAATTTGCTGACTTATTTCTCGAATTTTTACTTTTTACGTGTACCGCTGAGTTTAATTCTAACTTGGCGGTACTTTATATATACATACGACATGGACATACAACATATCATTAGCAAACTACCCGTTGACGAGCGCGGTTTTTATGGCCGTTTTGGCGGCGCTTACATTCCCGAAATTCTTTATAAAAATGTTGAGACGCTCAAAGAGATGTTTTACCGTTACGTTGACGATGAAGAATTTAATGCCGAATTTAACGACCTATTGCACACATACGTGGGGCGCCCGTCGCCTTTGTACTTTGCACGACGACTTAGCGAACAATATGGCACAAACATATATCTCAAGCGCGAAGATCTAAACCACACCGGAGCGCATAAAATCAACAACGCAATCGGCTCGGTGCTCCTGGCCAAGCGCATGGGGCGCAAACGCATAATTGCCGAAACCGGAGCCGGCCAACACGGTGTGGCCACAGCCACAGTGTGCGCTCTAATGGGCCTTGAGTGCGTGGTATATATGGGCGCAACAGACGTGGCACGTCAACAGCCAAATGTGGAGCGCATGAAAATGCTTGGCGCCAAAGTTGTGGCCGTCACTTCAGGCAACAAGACACTCAAAGATGCCACCAACGAGGCAATCAGAGATTGGTGTTGCAATCCTGCCGACACATTTTACGTTATCGGCAGCACCGTAGGCCCCCACCCTTATCCCGAGATGGTGGCACGCTTCCAATCAGTGATAAGCTTTGAGATGAAACAACAATTGCTTGAGCAAACCGGGCGCGACTATCCCGACTACGTGATAGCTTGCGTGGGCGGAGGCAGCAATGCCGCAGGCGCTTTTTATCACTTCATAGACAATGACAAAGTGAAACTCATAGCTGCTGAAGCAGCCGGAAAAGGTTTGAACAGTGGCGAGAGCGCAGCAACCATACATCTCGGCAAAGAAGGCATCATACACGGCTCGCGCACATTGGTGATGCAAACCGACGACGGACAAATCACCGAGCCTTACTCAATCTCAGCCGGATTAGACTATCCGGGCATAGGTCCGTTGCACGCATATTTGGCATCAACGCACCGCTCGAAAGTGCTGGCAGTGACCGACGACGAGGCCTTGCAAGCCGCCTACCAACTCACATCGCTCGAAGGCATCATCCCAGCACTTGAGTCGGCACACGCACTGGGAGCGCTCAAACAAATGCAATTCACTCCCAACGATATTGTTGTTGTGAACTTATCGGGACGCGGAGACAAAGATATGGCTACATACTTAAGATATAAACAATAAAGACTCATGAAACATACTGTAACAACACTCACTCGCACCATTCCGGCCGACCTCGAGACGCCGGTAGCAATTTACCTTAAAATACGCGATTTATATCCACAGTCAGCGCTACTTGAGAGTTCCGACTATCACACCAATCATGGTTCAGTGTCGCTCATCGGCATCAATCCAATAGGAAAATTTGAAGTCTGCGGTGAAAAAATCACCAAACAATATCCCGACGGGGCAGTTGAAACTGTTGACATAACACCCGGCGTAAATGTTGTGTCGCAACTAAACGACTACGTAAAAAGCTTTAATATTGACCACGTTGAGGGCAACGGTATGCTTGGCTTCACCGCCTACGATGCTGTGCGCTACTTTGAGTCGGTAGACATACGTCCGCGCGAAGAGAAGATGAAAGACATACCCGATATGCTCTACATCTTCTACCGATTTATCATCCGCGTGAACCACTATAAAAACGAGATGACCATCATAGAAAACATCTGCAACGGCGAGACATCGCAGACCGACGATTTGATTGGTTTGTTGCACAATAACAACGTGGCACAATATCCGTTTAAAGTGAAAGAAGACCTTGAGTCGACAATCACCGACGACCAATATTGCGCTATGGTGGAACGCGGAGTGAGCCATGCTTTGCGCGGCGACGTTTTTCAGATTGTGCTTTCACGACGTTTCAGCCAAGGTTTTAGCGGCGACGAATTTAATGTGTATCGCGCCCTGCGTTGCATCAACCCGTCGCCCTATTTGTTTTACTTTGATTTTGGAGCGTTCAAAGTGTTTGGCTCGTCGCCCGAAACACACCTGCGCATAGAAAAAGGCTTGGCCTATATCGACCCCATAGCCGGCACATTCAAGCGCACCGGCAACGATGCCCGCGACCGCGAACTTGCCGAAGCATTGCTCAATGACGAGAAAGAAAATGCCGAGCACATCATGCTCGTAGACCTTGCGCGCAACGATTTGAGCCGCTGCGGTGGACTCGTAGAAATTGACTTTCTCAAACAAATACAATTTTACAGCCACGTCATTCACATGGTGTCGCGCGTAAAAGCAACACTACCGCCGGCAACAGACATATTCCGCTTGTTTGCCGACACCTTCCCGGCCGGCACACTCAGCGGAGCCCCCAAAGTGCGTGCCATGCAACTCATAAACGAGATAGAGCCACACAGCCGCGTGACCTACGGAGGATGCATTGGCCACATCGGCTTTGACGGCTCACTCAATCAGGCAATCACCATACGCAGCTTTTTGAGCCACGGCAACCGCCTGTACAGCCAAGCCGGAGCCGGCATCGTGGCACGCTCAAATCCGCGCAGCGAATTGCAAGAGACAAACAACAAACTTGGTGCGCTCACCAAGGCCGTGAAATATGCCGAGCAATTTGGCAACTAAACAGCAAAAATCATGAAACTACTACTAATTGATAACTACGACTCGTTCACATACAACATTGTGCACGCTGTGCGCCAACTCGGCTATGACGTTGACGTGGTGCGCAACGACCGTTTTGACATTGCCGATGTGGCAAAATACGACAAAATCATAATTTCACCGGGGCCGGGCATACCCTCCGAAGCCGGCTTGGTGCCCGAAGTGCTAAAGCGCTACAGCGGCACAAAGTCAATACTCGGAGTGTGTCTCGGACACCAAGCAATCGGCGAATGTTTCGGCGCAAAATTGCTCAATTTGCCAAAAGTATTTCACGGCATACAGACGCCCGTAAACATCATCAAAGACGATTACCTCTTTGCCGGGCTGCCCGCAACAATCAACGTGGGGCGCTACCACTCGTGGGTGGTTGACAGCGACCAATTTCCGGCAGAGTTGGAAATTATAGCCGAAGACAACGACAAACAGATAATGGCATTGCGCCATGCCACACTCGACGTGCGCGGTGTGCAATTTCACCCCGAGTCGATTCTTACTCCCGACGGCCTGACAATATTAAACAATTGGTTAAAACACTAATAAGATGAAAAAGTTACTAAGCAAAATGGTAGAACATCAGTACCTTTCACGCACCGAGGCCCGCGATGTTCTTTTAAATATAGCCGACGGACGCTACAACGATTGCCAGCTCTCGGCATTTATGACCGTATTTTTGATGCGTTCAATCACTATAGACGAGCTCACCGGATTTCGTGATGCCATACTAGAACGCCGCCTACCTGTTGACTTCGGCCCCATCAAGGCCATAGACATTGTTGGCACCGGCGGCGACGGCAAAAACACATTCAACATTTCGACGTGCACTTGTTTTGTTGTAGCCGGAAGCGGACGTAAAGTCATAAAACACGGCAACTACGGAGCCAGCTCAGTGTCGGGCGCATCAAATGTGCTGGAAAATCATGGTGTGAAATTCACAGCCGACATTGACAAACTAGCCAAATCAGTTGAAGAATCGGGAGTGGCCTATCTGCACGCACCATTCTTCTCTCCGGCACTCAAAAGCGTAGCTCCGGCACGCAAAGCACTCGGCATTCGCAACTTCTTCAACTTGCTTGGCCCGTTGGTAAACCCCATGATACCCAAACACCAACTGCTTGGTGTATATAGCTTGAAAATGTTGCGACTGTACAACTACATAGCACAAAGTGAAGGCATAAACTGCACTATAGTGCACTCACTCGACGGGTACGACGAAATATCGCTCACTTCGCCGTTTAAAGTGTCGTCAGTAGACGGTGAACAGCTATTCACACCCGAACAACTAGGTTTTAAAACAGCACAACAAGAGGAACTTTGGGGTGGCAACACCATTGCTGAAGCCTCAGCAATATTTGACAACGTGCTCGCCGACACGGCCACAGAGGCGCAAAAAAGTTGCGTGATAGCAAATGCCGCATTTGCCATACACACACTCGAGCCGGAAGTTTCGCTCAGCGAGGCCATAGCTCAAGCTAAACGGTCAATCGAGTCGGGCGCTGCACAGAGTGCTTTCAAACGTTTTGTAGAGATAAATGCTTAAACATTGACCGCCATGTCAATACTCGATACAATTGTAGCATATAAGCTCAAAGAAGTGCAAACAGCAAAGTCAGTGGTGAGCTGTGAGCAAATGCGCCGCAGCGCCTACCTCAGTTTGTCGTCATCACACAAATTTGCACAAGCCATAAAAAAATCGCCCACAGGCATAATTGCCGAATTCAAACGACGTTCACCGTCAAAAGGCGAAATTCATGCCATGGCCGACGCCGGGAGCGTGGTCAGTAAGTATGCCGCATCAGGGGCCACTTGCTGCTCAGTGCTCACCGACACAGCATTTTTCGGCGGCTCGCTCAACGACTTTGCCATAGCACGCAGCGTGGCCGGAGTGCCGTTGCTGCGCAAAGAGTTTATTGTAGATGAATATCAAATCTACCAATCGCGTCTGTATAATGCCGATGCTATTTTGCTGATAGCCGCAGTGTTGTCGCCGGCGCAAATATCAAATTTCATACGCATTGCGCACGATTTGAATATGCAAACGTTGCTCGAATTGCACAACGAGCACGAGCTGGACCGATTTGACCCCGCAACAGACATGGTTGGCATAAACAACCGCAACTTGCACAACTTTGTCACAAATATCGACGCATCGTGCCAACTCATAGAGCGATTGCCGCAAAACGTGGTAAAGATATCAGAAAGCGGACTGTCTGAGCCGTCGCAAGTGTCAGAATTGCGTCAAGCCGGATTTGACGGCTTTCTCATCGGCGAGCGATTTATGAAGCACGAGAACCCCGGCGAAGCGTTAAAACAATTTATCGATGCAATCTAACCGACTAAAAATCAAAGTGTGCGGCATGCGCGATGCTCAAAATGTGGCAGAAGTGGCAGCACTTATGCCAACATATATGGGCTTTGTGTTCTACCCCAAATCGCCGCGCTATGCAGCAGTGCTGAGTGCTAAATTGGTGCGAGACATACCACATGGAATCACCCCGGTGGCAGTGTTCGTGAACGAAAACATGGAGCGTATGCTTAGCGTGTGCACCGAATATGGCATCTCCACAGTGCAGCTACACGGGCAAGAGAGCCCTTCAGTATGCAACGCACTGCGCAACAACGGATTGACAGTATTTAAAGCCGCAGCACTAACCGCTGCCGACGACATTGCAGCTCTGCAACAATACGTTGGCACAGTTGATATGTTTGTGTTCGACACCAAAACCACCGATGGCACAAACGGAGGCTCGGGCCGCAAATGGGATTGGTCGCTGCTCGACAACTACAATTTGCCCGTCACTTATCTGCTCAGCGGCGGAATAGGCCCTGACGATGCACAAAAAATAGCCCATGCTCTGCGCCCCGGCATGGTTGGCATAGACATTAACAGCCGATTTGAAACATCTCCGGGCATGAAAGATGTGCAACTACTCACCCAATTTTTTAAAACCATACAACAATGAACCGTCTAGAGAAACTATTTCAGCATAAACCCAACAACATACTATCAGTTTATTTCACTGCCGGATTTCCGCAGCTCAACGACACCGAGCAAATCATCACGTCACTGGTTGGCGGCGGTGTTGACATGATAGAAATAGGCGTGCCGTTTTCCGACCCTATGGCCGACGGCGTGGTGATACAAGAAAGTAGCACCATAGCACTGCGCAACGGCATGACCCTGCGTCTGCTGCTCAGCCAAGTGGAGAGCGCACGCCCCAAAGTGCCCGACACTCCGTTTGTGCTGATGGGCTACCTCAATCCCATGATGCAATACGGCATTGAGGCACTATTTGCCGAGTGTCACCGCATAGGCATTGACGCAATGATCATACCTGACCTACCCTTTGCCGACTATTTGCGCGACATAAAACCGCTGTGCGACAAATACAACATTCCGGTGATAATGCTCATCACCCCCGAAACATCCGACGAGCGCATAAAACTCATTGACCAACATTGCCACGGATTTATATACATGGTATCGGCAGCATCAACAACAGGCACGCGCAACGCATTTGGCGACGAGCAAATAGCATATTTCAACCGCATAGACCGTCTGCAGCTCAACAACAAACGTCTGATAGGTTTTGGCATATCAAACAAAGCAACACTTGCCGACGCACAAACGCACAGCAGCGGCGCCATCATCGGCTCACTATTCATAAAATGTTTGCGCAAAGAGCCAACCATTCCGGCCGCAGTCACTGCACTGCTCACACAGCTAAAATCATAGCAAAAGCAGGCATTTGACCTTTTTTAAGGGTGTATAGCAAGTGTAGGCTTGCGCGATTGTCGATTTTTTGCTATTTTTGTTGTCAGAATTGCATGAACGATATTCTGTACATATTACCGCGCGCACTTGCTATTGGCATACTCATCTCAGCACCTATGGGCCCGATTGGTATGTTAGTGATACAACGCACCCTTAGCAAAGGCCGTTGGCCGGCATTTTTCACCGGCATAGGAGCGGCATTTTCCGACTTATTTTATTGTCTGCTCACAGGATTCGGCATCAGCTTTATCACCGATTTTATAGAGCAGCATCAATTTTTGCTGCAAGTTGTGGGCAGCATAGTGCTCGCAGCATTCGGTGTGTATCTTTTCAGAAAAAATCCCACACGTGCACTGCATACCACAGATGTGCCCACAAATAACTATTGGAGTGATGTTGTCACAGGTTTTCTGCTCACATTCTCCAATCCGCTGATACTCTTCTTTATAATCGGTTTGTTTGCACGATTTAATTTTGTGCTGCCCGATTTCACGCTGTATCACTATGTTGTGGCATACGCGCTGATATTTTGCGGTGCGCTGATATGGTGGTACTTGATAACAACGCTCGTCAACCGACTGCGCAGCCGTTTCAATGTGCGCTCGCTGTGGGTGCTCAACCGCATCATCGGCAGCATATTGATAGCGATGGCTGTGATAGGTGTGGGCATGGCAATTTTATAACGACTAACAAATAACACATATATATTACAGTATATGAAAACTATATCTGCTCCTTACGTTCCTCAACTCGACACTCTTGACAATGCCGACGACATCAGCACAATGCTCGAAAACCACGGCACACGCAGCCAAATAGATGTAATCAACTGGCCCGACAAATTCCCGTATGCACCGTTGGCAACATTCACCATTGCGCACTCCGACACCGCAATATATATCGACTTTTTTGTGCGCTGCAACTATCTGCGCGCTGAAAATGTAGCAAACCAATCGCCCGTGAGCGACGACTCGTGCGTGGAATTTTTTGTGTCGCCCACTTGCGACAGCCTTTATTGGAACTTTGAGTTTAACTGCATCGGAGCTGTCAACTCAAGCCATCGCCGCATACGCAAGGAGAAAACCCCGCTCACCGATGAGGAAATTGCCCGCATACGCCGCTATGCATCGTGCGGCACACGTCCTTTCCGCGAAATGGAAGGAATGTTTGCCTGGAACATCATTGTTGCAATACCTCTCGACTTGATGAATGTGCACTACGAGGGCAAGCCCATTGAAATGCGCGCCAACTTCTACAAAATAGCTATCGCAACGTCAGCTCCGCACTATCTGAGTTGGAACCCCATCAACAGCGAAGAGCCTGACTTTCACCGCGCTGTCGACTTCGGCCGCCTCATCCTCGAATAAACATCGAGTTTTTTCGTGAAAAAATATGGCAAAAGGCTTGCACAAGTCAAAAAAAAGTGTGAACTTTGTGACCGCAAAACAAAAGATGGCGATTTAGTGTAGTGGCCTAGCACGCCACCCTCTCAAGGTGGAGACTCGGGTTCGATTCCCGAATTCGCTACACACAACAAAAGCAACGTTCAGTGAGCGTTGCTTTTTTTGTTGCGTATATGTTATAAATGCAGTTAAAATGCGGTGTCGTTGCGGAGCGTGGTGATAGCGTCGCGATGGCGGCGAGCGTCGCGTGTGGTGAGATATTCGCGGAAACACTCAAGGTGGCGCTCAGCGTGAGTGTCGGTGCCGAGAAAGTCTACCATATCGTTTTCAATCATTTCTTCAGCTACTTTTTTCACGTGTTTGCCATAATATCCGGCAAGGCTGAGCACGTTCACTTGGAAAAGCACTTTGTCGTGGAGGTCCTTGTATCGGCCGGCTTTGGTGTGATAGTAGAGATATCGTTCGGGGTGAGCAAGAATGGGTTGATATCCGCGCACTTGCAGGTCGAAAATCACTTGTTCAATGTCCCAGGGTTCTTGCACGAAAGAGTTTTCGATGAGAATGTATTTATTGGGGTAAGCGAGCAATGTGTTATCGGCCATATTTTTTTGCAGCATGTCGTCAATACGATTTTCGGCGGCATGAGTCACGCTGATGTCCATGCCATGGGCACAGAGGGCGGCATCGAGCTCGGTTTGGGCGGCATCGAGGATTTCAGGGGTATTTTCGAAGGTCTCGCAAGCGATGTGAGGCGAGGCAATAATACGTTTTATGCCGAGGTCCATAAGGCCGGAGATGAGCGAGACAGAAGTCTCAGCGTCGGGCGAGCCATCGTCAACACCGGGGATGATGTGGCAGTGAATATCTGTAGAGAACCAAAGCTTGATTGGTTGTTTAGAGCGGCTAAAAAAGTTGAACATTAGTCATTATTGTTTATATGGGTGCAAAATTACTACTTTTTTTCGATAAAAATTAGGGTAAAAATTCCATTTTTAAAAAAAATGCGATAACTTTGCGTTTAGTCTGAAAAAGCTAAAAAGAAAACAATAAAACCTATTCTATAGTTCTATAACCAAAAAAACTGCTTATAATGGAAAAGCGTAAATTAAAAATTAGAGATTTGACGCTTCGCGACGGTCAACAATCACTGTTCGCTACCCGCCTAAGTCAAGGAGAAATTGACAAACTTCTGCCCTATTATGAAAATGCCGGATTTTACATCATGGAGACATGGGGCGGTGCCGTTCCTGACTCAGTGATGCGTTATCTTGATGAATCGCCGTGGAATCGTCTGCGTTCATGCTCAAAAGTGATGAAAGGCAAATCAATGTTATCAGCCTTGTCACGCGGACGCAATCTCTTCGGCTATGTACCCTACCCCGACAACGTGCTTGAAGGATTCTATAAAGAAGCCATCAAAAACGGACTGAACGTGATGCGTATCTTCGACGCACTCAACGACATTGACAATGTGAAAGAGTCAATTCGCATGATCAATGAACTTGGTGGTGTGCCTGATGGTGCTGTTTGCTACACTGTAGACCCGAAACCTCAAGCTCCGGTTGAAGAAGCACCTAAAGGATTTTTCGCTCGCTTGTTTGGCAAAAAAGCAGCTGCTCCCGCTGAGCCCGAAAAGATTTTCACCGACGACTATTTTGTGGAGAAAGCCAAAACAATGGAAGCTCTCGGTGCAAAAATCATCACCCTCAAAGATATGGCAGGCTTGGTAACACCTGACCGAGCTGCCTCAATCATTTCAAAACTCAAAGCAAACGTAAAAGTACCCGTTGACTTCCACACACACTGCACTCCCGGCTATGGTTTGGCCTCGTCAGTGATGGCTATCATCAACGGCGTGGATATTCTCGACACTAACATTTGGTGGTTTGGTGGCGGTTCAGCAGCCCCGGCCATTGAGCTCATCTATCTCTTCTGCGAGAAACTCGGTGTGGAGATTGACGTAGATATGAAAGCCGTAGCCGAGATACACAAGCACTTGCGCGCTGCACGCGAGTCGTTGCGCGACTTTGACCTCAACAAAGACAAATTCCCGAAAGATTTCAATCCGCTCACCGACAAACTTCCTTCAGAGGTTGAAGCAGACCTCGATGCTGCCGTTGCTGCAGCCAAGTCTGGCGACTATGCTACATTGATTGAAAAATGTCACGCCATTGAGCAATACTTCGGATTCCCGAAACCTAACGAATTGGTAAAGAATGCCGAGGTGCCCGGAGGTATGTATTCAAACATGGTGGCTCAACTCAAACAACTCAAAGCCGAAGACTTGCTCGACGAAGCTATGCGCCTCATCCCGATGGTGCGCCGCGATGCCGGTTTGGTGCCCCTCGTAACACCTACCAGCCAAATCGTAGGCTCGCAAGCCGTGATGGTTGCTATTGACCGTCGCAGCGGCAAACCCGACTACACAACCAAGTCAAATCAATTCATCTCATTGGTAAAAGGTGAATATGGCCACACTCCGGTTGCCGTTAAGCCCGAATTCCGTGAGCAAATCACAGGTAGCCCCGTTGAGAAGCCTTACGACACATCGTCATACAAGCGTCCGGAAAATCCGACACTCGCCGACCTTGGTGGTGTGAAACTTGCTTCGAACGAAGAAGAGATGTTGCTTCTCGAACTATTGCCCAGCGTGGCCAACGGCTTCTTGAAGAAACGTCGCACTGAGGAATATCAAGCTGCCGCTCCGGTTGCTACTGAAAAAGAAGAAGCTGCCGCTGACGATGCACCGATCACCGGTCCTACACTTCGTGCACCCATGGGCGGACGCATCATTGAGGTGAATGTGAAAGCCGGCGAAAAAGTGTCGAAAGGCAAAGTTTTGCTCGTTTACGAGGCAATGAAGATGGAAAATGACGTTGAGGCCGACAAAGACGGCGTTGTAAAACGCGTGTTTGTGAAGCCCGATGACGTTGTTGGCACCGATGCCGTGCTCATCGAATTTGAATAAAAAGCAGAATAAGAAATAGATAAAGCCAGTCTGTGTTTTACAATTATCACAGGCTGGCTTTATTTTACCGCCTTTGTGAATAAATTTACAAAGCAGTGAATAAATTTCTTAAATCTAATTGTTAAAGAAATTGGTTTCTCCTTCGCGACATGAGGTACACTTGCCATTGATGAAAGATTATCAAGTATATCGGCAACAGATTTTTTAAACCCAATAATAGGATCAATAAAATAGAATTCACCATTATTACCCAATAATACATTATCACCAGACACATCTGTAACAACTACAAACTCATTACTATAAGAATACCTACCATCAGGTATTAAACCACGTTTTGCCATTTCAGCATCAATTTGCTTTTTAGTTGGCTTAACATACGAATCTACAAAATTCTGCGACAATACAATACGTACTTCACCATTCACATCACTAACACCCTCAAACGTATATCTCGATTCCGGAAATAGTAAATTATGAACAATATGTTCGTATATCACATCCTCAGGTTGAACACCATGTTTCATGGGGGATTTTGCATAAGGGTCTTTCACCTTATACACCTTACTCGATTCTTCGTCAATGTATACTACACTTTCTCCACTTGGCTTTTGTTTGCGTTCCATAAGCCGGGACAAGTCATTTACACTTATATAGAGATTGTTTTTCTTTGCAATTTCTACCAACCTTTTGGAGATATTTTCTCTTCTATCTCGCGTGCTATCCCCTGAATTTCCATTTTGTTTATCGGCCAGCCCTTTTTCAAACACACGTATATCGCTTCGGTCGCGAGCATACGATATTTCTTTGGCTGAGTGAGCAACCATTCTGCTGCTGTCACTTTGCCGTTCGACATCATTATATTGCATAGGGACAACTGTTTTTCTATTTTCATTGTTGCATTTATTTTCGAGCAAAGGTACATAAAAAAATCGTTTTTTTGCTTACCTTTGCACTAAAATTGAAAACGAAAAAACAATAGTAAAGAAATATGGCACTACAATGCGGCATAGTCGGCTTGCCCAACGTCGGCAAATCAACTCTATTCAACTGTTTATCAAACGCAAAAGCTCAATCAGCAAACTTCCCGTTTTGCACAATTGAGCCAAATGTTGGTGTGATCACCGTACCCGATGACCGTTTGACAAAACTCGTTGAGATGTGCAACCCCCGCTCAATTGTCCCCGCAACTGTTGAAATTGTTGACATTGCCGGACTGGTGAAAGGCGCATCGAAAGGTGAAGGTTTGGGTAATAAGTTCCTTGCAAATATCCGCGAAACAGATGCAATACTCCATGTGTTGCGTTGCTTTGACGATGACAATATCACCCACGTTGACGGCAGCGTGAACCCCGTGCGCGACAAAGAAATCATTGACTACGAGCTTCAACTCAAAGACCTTGAGACTATTGAAAATCGCATAGCCAAGACACAAAAAGCAGCACAAACCGGAGGCGACAAAACTGCAAAATTGCAATATGAGGTTTTGCGCCAATACAAAGAAGCTCTCGATGCCGGCAAACCTGCCCGCTCAGTGCATTTCGACACTGTTGACGAGCAAAAATTTGCTAAAGAGCTCTTTTTGCTCACATCAAAGCCCGTGCTCTACGTGTGCAACGTTGACGATGCATCGGCTGTGAACGGCAACAAATATGTTGACGCCGTGCGCGAGGCTATCAAAGACGAAGACGCACAACTCATGATTGTGGCAGCACAAACCGAAAGTGAAATTGCCGAACTTGAGACTTGGGAAGAGCGTCAAGAGTTTCTTGCCGAGATAGGTTTGAGCGAGTCGGGTGTGTCACGTCTTATTCGTGCCGCTTATGCATTGCTTGATTTGCAAACATACTTCACTGCCGGTGAGGACGAGGTGCGCGCATGGACATTCATGCGTGGCATGAAAGCTCCGCAATGTGCAGGCATCATCCACACAGACTTTGAAAAAGGCTTTATCCGTGCAGAGGTAATCAAGTATGAAGATTATGTGGCATACAACGGCGAGGCAGGCGTGAAAGAAGCCGGCAAACTCGGTGTTGAAGGTAAAGAATATGTGGTGCAAGACGGCGACATCATGCACTTCCGTTTCAACGTGTAAAGATGTAGTAAAGATATCCCTTAAACAATGATACAAGGCCGGGCAAAAAATCATATTGCCCGGCTTTTTTCATGCGCCAAGCTTTGAGCACGAGGCGCGGCACAGCGGTCACGCGGTATGTAGCGGCAATCACTGCACCCATGCCGCGCACTATTTTTTTGTCGGTGATGCGCTGCGAGGCATGCGTGGCTGACGGATGTGCACCTATGGTGATGGGATAAAATCGGCACACATATCCGCGACGGCGAGCTTGCAAAAGATAGTATTCGTCTTCGCCGGTGCCCAGATATTTTGAACCGGGGCCAAAGCGCAAGTCAAAGCGCAACTCACCGGCCGGCGAATTGCGGCGCACAGCCATTTCAATTGTGCCAAACCACAAACCTTTTGGCATACGAGTCAAATCGCAAACATGGTCGGGATATGGTTTTGTGCGGTCACCGAAGTCAAATTTAAAGCAAGCGAATTGCACCTCTTTATCGCGGGCAAACGTGCTGATCACGGCGCGCAAGCCTTCCGCTGTATAAATCACATCGTCGTCGGCATTGAGCACTATGTCGGCAGAGCAATGACTGAGGGCATTGTTACGATTTTCGGAGATGGTGGTAGCATCTGTGCGCCACACCTCAATGTCAGGGCGCTCGCTGATGGCCGGAGGGACTGGAGCGTTGTCGTGTTTTTGCCACGACACAATGTAGCGCACACCGTCAACGCGGGGCAAATTCATTGCTGCTACGCGCTGCAAGCCTTGTGGCTGCCAAGTTATCAG
>CAYSLD010000021.1:0-20045 GCA_964431795.1 uncultured Bacteroides sp. | reverse complement strand
AACGTGCAAAACTCGAGAAGAACCTTGGTTCAATCGCAGACCTCAACCGTCTTCCCTCAGCATTGTTCGTAGTAGACGTATTGAAAGAGCGCATCGCAGTAGCAGAAGCAAATCGTCTTGGTATCCCCGTATTTGCAATGGTAGATACTAACAGCGATCCTTCAAACATCGATTTCGTTATCCCCGCAAACGACGATGCATCAAAATCAATCGAGCTCATCCTTGACACCGTAGTATCAGCTATGGCAGAAGGTCTTGAAGAGCGCAAAGCTGAAAAAGTAGACACTGCAGCAGCAGGCGAAGAAGGCGAAGCACCCGCAAAAGGTGGTCGTCGTCGCGTACGTCGCAACGAGCACGCAGCAGAAGCTCCCGCAGCAGAAGCAGCAGAAGCTCCCGCAGCAGAATAATTTCGGCAGATTGACCGCAATCTCTCCTCTCAATTAATTACCTAAATTTCAAAAACTTCAAAAAACTCCCTAACAATGGCAGTTACAATCGAAGATATCAAGAAACTCCGTAAGCTCACCAGCGCCGGACTCAGCGACTGCAAAAATGCGCTCAATGAAACTAACGGTGACATGGAAGCAGCAGTTGAAATTCTGCGTCAAAAAGGTAAAGCTATCGCAGCAAAACGTGAAGACCGTCAAGCTGCAGAAGGTTGCGTAATTGCAAAGAGCAATGGCACATTTGCTGCTATCGTAGCTTTGAAATGCGAAACAGACTTCGTAGCTAAAAATGCCGGATTCGTAGAACTCACAGAGAAATTGCTCGACCTCGCAATTGCAAACAAAGTGCAAAGCGTAGACGAGTTGAACGCACTCACCGTAGACGGCCGTAGCGTAGCAGACCTCGTAGTAGAGGAAAGCGGAAAAACCGGCGAAAAGACAGAAATCGGTGAATACGTATGCCTCGAAGCAGAGTCAGTTGTAGCTTACAACCACTTTGGTAACAAACTTTCAACAATCGTATCGTTCAACAAAGCAAATGTTGACGAGCACGTGATGCGCGATGTAGCTATGCAAGTAGCTGCAATGAACCCCGTAGCAGTAAACCGCGACGAGGTTCCCCAATCAGTGAAAGATACAGAATACAACGTAGCAGTTGAAAAGACCAAAGAAGAGCAAGTAGCAAAAGCCGTTGAGAATGCACTCAAGAAAGCAGGCATCAACCCCAACTTGGTAGACAGCGAAGACCACATCGAGTCGAACATCGCCAAAGGTTGGTTGACTGCAGAAGAAGCAGACAAAGCACGCGCAATTGCAAAAGAGACAGCCGAAGCTAAAGCAGCAAATCTTCCCGAAGCAATGATCAAAAACATTGCACAAGGTCGTATGAACAAATTCTTCAAAGAATCATGCTTGATGGAACAAGAATTTGTGAAAGATGCTAAAGTGAACATCGCACAATATCTTGACGGTGCAGATAAAGGTCTCGTAGCAGTAGCATTCAAACGTGTAAACCTCAACGAAGACTAATTTCAAAGGAATTATTTGAAATAAAATACGCGTAGCGGTGGAGTGAAAGCTTCACCGCTATTTTTTTTGCAAAATAAGTAAAATTCTAAATGCTAAAGCGTTGAAATGTCATGGTTAAGTGTTAACTTTGCACTAATTATGAGCATCAAAAGAAATTCTGATACCGTAAGTTATAAAAAAAACGAATACGAATAAGACATAAACAGTGCAAATAGGCACAAAAATAGAAACATGATAATCTTTTCAAACGACGAAATACGCAGGATAGAACGCCAAACCATAGAACAAGAAGGCATCACATCACTGCAACTCATAGAGCTCGGTGGCGAGGCAATAGCCGGAGAAATAACAGCACGCTGGCGTCAGAATGTGCGCATAGTGGTGTTTGCCGGTTGGGGCAACAATGGAGCAGAGGCACTTGAGACATCACGACAATTAGCATTGCACGGCTATCGTCCGGAAGTGTATTTGGTGAACGTAGGTGACCGCATCACACTTGAATGTAAGGTGAGCCGTGACCGCATATTGCAAAATCAGGAGTTGCCTATTGATTTCACAGAAATCACAGGCCGCGAGCGTTTTCAATTTCCGGATCTAGACAGCGACACAGTTGTTATTGACGGACTTTTTGGTAGCGGTCTAGACCGCGCGTTGCCGGTGTCGATACAAACCATGGTGCGGAGCATCAACCAAAGCGGAGCTAAGGTTGTTTCAATTGACGTGCCGTCGGGATTGTTCTGCGACTGGAATTCGCACGTGTCGCGTGAGAACATGATACATGCAACGTTGACGCTGACACTTGGAGCGCCACGTTTGGCCTTCATGATTGAAGACAATGCAGAAGTTGTGGGAGAATGGAAATTGCTGGATGTTGGATTGAGCCATCAAGCTATTCGCTCAATGCCAAACACCTACTACATAGTGCAACGCAGTTTGGTGCGTCAATATTTGCCCCAACGCTCACCGTTTGCATCGAAAGCAGACTTTGGCAGCGCTCTACTTTTTGCCGGATCGCAAGGCATGTGGGGAGCGTCGGTGCTTGCAGCACGAGGTGCGCTCAGAGCCGGAGCAGGCAAGGTGACTGTGCACTCAGCAGCATGGGGCTTGCCTATCATACAAACCGGAGCACCGTGTGCAATGTTTCGCAGCGACACAAATGCGCAATTCATCACGAAGATGGATGATTTGACCGGATATGATGCGATTGCCGTTGGCCCCGGCATAGGTACGGCAGAGCCGACAATAGATGCACTTGAGGCATTTTTGAAGGTGCGCAATGCGCAGAGCAAGCCGGTGATACTTGATGCCGATGCGCTTAACTGCATAGCGAAGCGTCCGATATTGCTCAACTATATACCCACGTTGTCAGTCATCACACCACATGCCGGAGAGTTTGATCGCATATTTGGTGAGCAACCGTCGCACGAAGCGCGCTTGCGCAAGGCGATAGAGATGGCACGTTATCACGAGATAATCATAGTGCTCAAGGGGCACTACACCGCGATAGTTCGTCCTGACGGCAAAGTGATGTTTAACTCGTCGGGCTGTGCAGCTATGGCCACTCCGGGCAGTGGCGATGTGCTCACCGGCATTATGGCAGGCTTGATGGCACAAGGCATAAAGCCGGAGAAAGCGTCGTTCATAGCCTGTTTTGTGCATGGTGTGGCCGGAGAGCTTGCAGCTATAGAGCATGGCGATTATGGCGTGACAGCCGAAGATATAGCACAAAACATAGGTCGCGCTATAGTTCAAATTACAGACTAAAAAAATCAAATCACATATCATGCAAAAAGGCATAATAACACTAATGTTTGCAGCAGCGGCAAGTTTGATGCCTGCAACTGCTCAAAGCACGCAAAAGCTCACAGCCAGCAAGGCTACAGAGTATGGATTGACATATACGTTGCCTAATACGGTTGTTGATATAACATTGGAAGTGCAACACACCATCACTCAACCGGGTGAGTTTTCTAATTATGCAAATCGCTATTTAGGCATATCAGATGTGATACGCACAGCAGATGAGCAAGTAGTTATCAAGAGTGTGACATTCACTCAGCACGGAGTGCCCAATGCAGAAAACCGATGGTTGGCTCAGTTTAAGAGTGGAGCGCAGACGTCTATGGTGTTGACCGAAGCCGGAGTGCCATTGTCGATAAACAACGATGAAGTTGCGCTACCCACAGCGCCGAAGCTACCGGTTGCAGTTGAAGCTACCCCTACTCCGCTTGAGACAGAGGCAGCCCGTCATGCCGTGACATTAGAGATGACTCGTAGCACCTCGCTGTCGAAGAAAGCAGAACTTGCCGCACAACGTATATTTGAATTGCGCGAGCAACGCAACGAGCTGATTAGTGGTAATGCAGAGAATATGCCGCCCGATGGCAGTGCCTTGCAAGTTGCGTTAAACGGACTTGCAGAGCAAGAGGCCGCACTCACAGCAATGTTTATTGGCACCACCAAGACATACACAGAAGTGACAACAATTTCATACGAGCCAACAAAAGAAGAAGTGCAAAACATGGTTTTGGCACGCATATCGCCGGTTGACGGTGTTGTTGGCGTGAATGATATGTCGGGCATACCGGTATTGTTGTCAATGCGCGTGGTGAGCGAAGGCAAGCTTCCGCTCAATGAAAAAGGAGAGGAAAAGAAATTTCCGAAAGGCGGCGTGGCCTACACAATACCGGGTAGCGCAGAATTTTCTGTGACTTTCAATGGCAAGACATTGTCGACAGCGACACTTGACTTGGCACAACTAGGTTGCACATTTGGTGTAGACCCGGCAATATTCACCGACAAAAAGGCACCGTCATTTGTTGAATTTTCGCCTGTTACGGGAGCTATCGTAAAGCTTGAAAGCGTGAATTAATATATCACACGATGCAGAACATAAAAAAGCTGAGACTGCGCCAAGAGGCAAGGTCTCAGTTTTTTTTTGTGTGGGGGCGTCAACAAAATTAACTTTAGATTGTTAATTAATGTACAGATGAAACAACCACTACCACGATATGGAAACAATCTACTTTAAAGGGACCCCCTGCCACACATACGGAACAGTACCTGCAGTTGGAGAAAAAGCGCCGTGTTTTAACTTTGTAGACACGAGTTTCAAAGAAATACAGTGCTACGATTTTAGCGGTAAGCGCGTGGTGCTCAACGTATTTCCGAGTCTAGACACCGGGGTGTGCGCCATGAGTGTGCGCAAGTTTAATGAGTTGGCATCACAGATGGCCAATACAACAGTGATATGCGTGTCGATGGACTTGCCGTTTGCCGAGCAACGTTTTTGTGCAGCGAATGGCATAGAAAATGTGATAGTCGCATCGGCATTTAGGTCACTAACCTTTGCACAAAAGTACGGGTTGCAGTTAGTAGACGGGCAGTTTGCCGGACTGTTGGCCAGGTGTGTGATAATACTCAATGAGCACCGCGAAGTGCTTTATAGACAGTTGGTGCGAGAAATTACAGACGAGCCGGACTATGACGCAGCCGTTGCAGCGTTAAAAGAATAAAAAATAAGATTTAGTGTAATAGGCTCGTTTATTTAAGGAATTTTTCGTAACTTTGTCCGAAATTTTAGGCAAAGCAATGAAACAAGAAGTGACTTACAAAGGGCTTACATTTGTGCCCTATATCTCACGTGAACAAATTGATGCCCGCATCTCAGAATTGGGTCGCGAGATAACGCGCGACTGTGCCGAAAAAATGCCTCTGTTCATATGTGTGCTGAACGGGGCATTTCCGTTTGCGAGTGACCTATTCCGAGCATTTGACGGCGATGGTGAAATAACATTTATCCGCTTGAAGAGCTATGAAGGCACAGGGTCGACAGGCGTAGTAAAAGAAGTTTTAGGGCTTAAAGAAGACATCAAAGGCCGCACAGTTATTGTGGTTGAGGACATAGTAGATACCGGCAACACAATAGCAAAGCTTTTGAAAGATTTGGAAGCGAAAGAGCCTGCCGACATCAAAGTAGCCACACTGCTATTCAAGCCCGAAGCCTTGCAAGTGCCGGTAAAACCGGACTATGTAGGATTTGAGATACCGCAGAAGTTTATCATCGGATTTGGACTTGATTTAGACGGTATAGCACGCAATCTCAATGACATCTACGCACTGAAAGGCGAGGACGCATAAAGCACAAGACTGAAATTTGCACACGTCAACAGACGATTAATGCAACAACATCACACGCAACACATTAAAATTAACTAATCATACTACAATAAAAAAATTCCGACAATGCTGAATATTGTGATTTTTGGTGCACCCGGAAGTGGTAAAGGCACCCAAAGTGAATTATTGATTGAACGTTACGGTTTGTATCACATCTCAACCGGCGAAGTGCTTCGCAACGAAATAGCTAAAGGTTCAGAGCTTGGTAAAACCGCAGATAGCTATATTTCAAAAGGCAGCCTCATTCCCGATGCATTAATGATCGACGTGTTGGCAAATGTGCTTGACAGCAATAAAGAGCTCACCAGCAAAGGTGTTATTTTCGATGGTTTTCCCCGCACAATACCTCAGGCAGTAGCATTGAAAGAGATGCTTGCAGAACGTGGCACAAAAGTACACGCAGTTGTAGGTCTTGAAGTAGCTGACGACGAACTCGTAGACCGTCTGATCAAACGCGGCCAAGCAAGCGGACGTGCCGATGACAACCTCGAAACAATCAAAAACCGTTTGGCAGTATATCACAACCAAACCTCACCGCTTAAACAACACTACACCAACGAAGGCAACTATTATGCATTCGAAGGCGTTGGCGCTGTACAATCTATATTTGATAACATAGCCAATACGCTCGACAAATTGGTTTAAGCCTACGACTCAAACTTATTGCGCCGGTTTAGCGTTTTGGCGACAAAACATACGCTAAAATATGCAACAACCGCATTTATCTAAGATTTACGAACGTTCGTTTCGTGAAAATTTTGATTTGCCATGTCTAACAGACTATGGTACATCAGAGACATTAACATACGGAGACTTTGCCCGACGCATCGCTCGATTACACCTGCTTTATGAAAAAGCAGGTGTTAAAGCGGGTGATCACATCGCCCTATTGGGAAAGAACAACATAAATTGGGTTTGTGTGTTTATGGCAACAATAACATACGGAGCTGTTATTGTGCCGATACTCAGTGAATTTAATTACAACGACGCGCAGCACATAGTCAATCATTCAGACTCTGTGCTATTGTTTGTGAACGATAATATCTTTGACTCGCTCAATTTTGAGGAGATGCCCAAGTTGCGAGCAGCATATTCGCTGAACACCGCGAAATGTTTGAGCCAACGTGAAGGCACAGAGACTAATTATGAAGAATTGTTGCAAAATCTCACACAATACTTCAAGGAGAAATATGGCGACACATTCACACAAGAAGATATAAATTATCCGGATATCGACCACGAGAAACTAGCACTAATCAACTACACATCAGGCACAACCGGATTTTCAAAGGGAGTGATGCTGACGCAGCGCTCGCTATGGGGCAATGTGACGTTTGGCATAGAGTCGAAGTTGCACTATAAAAGTTCGCG
The DNA here is from genome assembly GCA_964431795.1 of uncultured Bacteroides sp. Taxonomy (GTDB): domain Bacteria; phylum Bacteroidota; class Bacteroidia; order Bacteroidales; family Muribaculaceae; genus CAG-873. The sequence goes on along the minus strand of CAYSLD010000021.1, from coordinate 13,020 downwards.
TGCGCTGTCATTTTTGCCGCTGGCTCATGCTTATGGCTGTGCATTTGATTTGCTCACACCATTGGCCGTAGGCACACACGTGACAATACTTGGGCGCACCCCCACCCCGGCAATATTGATGAAGGCCTTTGCACAGGTAAAGCCGTCACTGATAATCTGTGTGCCGTTGATACTTGAAAAGATATACAAGAAAATGATTTTGCCAATGCTGCAAAGGCGCACCATGCGTTTGGCGATGGCAATACCGTTTATTGACCGAGCTATCTACCCGATAATACGCGATAAGCTAATTAACGCATTTGGTGGTGAATTTGAAGAAGTGATAGTTGGTGGAGCTCCACTCAATCCGGAGGTTGAGGAGTTTTTGCATCGCATAAAATTTCCGTTTACCGTAGGCTATGGCATGACCGAATGTGGGCCGTTAATAAGCTATACACCGTATCGCGAGTTTATGTTATCGTCATCGGGGCACGTGCTCAACGGGTTGATGGAAGCCAAGATTGAGGGTAATCCGGGCGAGCCGGGCGAAATATGTGTGCGCGGCACGAATGTGATGACCGGATACTATAAGAAGCCGAATATCACCGAGCAGACAATAGATAGCGAGGGATGGCTTCACACCGGCGATATGGGCACACTTGGCGGTGATGACAATAAGACAATTTTCATACGCGGGCGCTATAAGACAATGATACTTACGGCAAACGGACAAAATATCTATCCTGAAGAGATAGAAGGCAAGCTCAATAATATGCTGTATGTTGCCGAGAGCCTTGTTGTGGAACGCGATGGACGTCTTGTTGCGCTGGTATATGCCGACAGCGAACAGGCCGACGCAAATGGCGTCAGCGATGAGGATATGCCGGAAATCATGGAAGGGATACGCAAGGAAGTTAACACGCTACTTGCGCCGTACGAGCAAATATCGAAGATACAGCTCATGCCCGGAGAGTTTGAGAAGACGCCGAAACGTTCAATCAAGCGCTTTCTCTATTCATAAAAAAGCTGAAATGATTATTGTTCGCGAAGTTTGAAGACTATGCGTTGCACACCGTCTTCGTAACGGCTGCTGGAGATGCGAAATTCACCAATTTCAGCGGTATGTTTTACGTGTGTACCGGCGCAAAGGCATTGGTCATATTTACCAATAATCACAACACGAACCGTGTCAGAAGCGCCTTCGGGCAGACGACTGAGGTCGAAACGTTGCATAGCTTGCGCTTGAGTGATAAACTCTTCGGTGACCTCAACATCTTCGGCAACTATTGCGTTGATATAATCTTCGAGCGAGCGCAAATCAGCATCGGTTAACGGTTGAGGCAAGTGATAGTCAAGTTTTGACTTTTTGCGTTCGATGTGAGCGCTGAAAGCGCGGCCACATCCGTATCGGCGAGCCATTTCACCGTTGAGCAAATGCTCTGCGGTGTGCATTGGAGGGTATTCTTGTTTGTTGTGTTCGTTGAGAATTTGTTCAGCCATGATATTATGTTATTTTTTGTTTGAACGGACGCCAAATAGCCACACTTCAAGAGTTTTGCTGGTACGCAACACACTGCTGCACAATAGGCAAAGTGCAACAATGCCAAGAGCGATTGAGAGTGCAACAAATAGCTTTAATACGACCATGTTTGCAGGAGCAAGTTTTGTGAACCACCCTGTTGCGTAGAGCTGCGGCATGAAGAACATGTGCATCATGTAAATGTCGAGAGTGCGCTTGCCGGTGAAACGCAGAAAGCGGGCAACGGCAGCATTTGTGTCGAAGTATTGTCGGCGAGCGTGGAAGAAAGTGAGCACAGTGAACAGTCCACAATAGCGATGTAACACACCTTGGGTGAGGTAAGAGCACATATCTTGTGGCTGATGGTAGTTCCCATTATAGAAGTAAAAACATCCGGCCACAAACAGAGTGATAACTATAGTGCAAAATGTGTTGCTTGAGAGTATCTGTTCGAACTTGTTCCAATGACGGCGCACCAATATTCCGGTTGCAAAAAATTGGAAATAAATGATTATTTGATGCCACGATAGAACAACGCCAATGCCACTTTTGAAGATGTATAAGCCAAAGAAAAGGGAGATTACGCTTAATGCAATCAGGCAGAAATCTACGATATTTCTACGCACAAGTCGAGAAATCAGATTGAGCGCAACGTATATCACAAACATTTGGAAGAGTGCGATTGTGAACCAGAAGTAGCTGTATCCGTTTTGTATATCAGAAATTGGGAGATGCTTCACCGTCTGATATAGCATGAAGAATAGAGTGGCACAAAAGACTTGAGCGCGGAGTTTGCGCACCATAATGTCAGCGACAACCGAGTTTGTCCATCTGTCAAAAGATTTGTAAGCGAAAAAACCGCTGACAAAGAAGAAAAGCGGCATGCGGAACGACATGAGCACGGCAGCGACGGGGCTACCGTCCCAATAATTCGGGCTCATCGAGAGGAACACGTGTGAGAGCACCACAAGAATCATTGATAGGCCGCGAAGGGCATCAATGTAGTTTATGCGATTAGCGCCGGTGACAGCCGGTGATTGGTTTGACATTTTCGAAATATGTTATTTAGAGGCTCTAATGTAGAGCGATATCGCAATTATAATGTAAATGACGTTAGGAATCCACATGGCAACCAACGGAGATGTGATGCCATTGAGGGCAAAGGTTTGTGTTACGGTCATAAAGAGGATGTAGCTAAACGAGAGCACAAGACCGATACCAATGTTAATGCCCATGCCACCTTTCACTTTGCGCGAAGAGAGCGACATACCAATAATTGTGAGGATGAAAGCCGCAGCAGTCATTGCAAAACGGCGGTGATATTCCACTTCAAAAGACTGAATGTTGCCAACGCCACGAAGCTTTTGACGGTTCACGTAGTTAACCAATTGAGGAGTTGTGAGTTTTTCGTGGTCGTTAACAGAAATGAGGAAGTCACGAGGTTCGAACGGGATAATAGTGTCGAGTTGACGGCCACGTTTGATATATTCACGTCCGTGCTTAAAGTCGCGGATAACATAGTCATAAACGCGCCACGAATAGAGAGTATCCCACGATATAGTTTGAGCAGTGAGACGAGAGACCATCCGCTTTTGAGAGTCAAACGATTCGAGAGAGAATTTAGCGCCGGTTTTAGAGATGTTATCGTAGTTGTTCATGTAAGCAATCTCATTAGGAGCGACCATGAGCATGATGTTCGAGCCATAGTCCACACGTTTTTGCTTAACATATTGGTTTTCGTAGTTGAGACGTTTCACGTTAGCCGGAGGAATGATATAGGCAGAGAGCACGAATGTGCAAGCGGCAATCACAGCAGCGCCGACTAAATACGGACGTAGCAAACGTCGGAAGCTCATGCCGGTTGAGAGCATGGCAATAATTTCGCTGTTTCCCGCTAATTTAGAGGTGAAGAATATCACTGCAATAAATGTGAACAGCGGAGAGAATTGGTTAGCGAAATATGGGAGGAAGTTTAGGTAGTAGTCTTTGAGCGTGGCCGAGAGTGGCGCTTTCAAGAAAGCGTCAAATTTTTCGTTAATGTCAAACACAACAACGATAGCCAACAGCAATAGGATAGCAAAGACGTATGTGCCTAAGAATTTGCGCAAGATATAGCGGTCAAGGATGGTGAAGGGCATCATCCGTGACAGAGCTTTTTTGAATCGGGCGAAACGCGAAGGTTTGTCCGATGGTTGCGAATCTTTTTTAGTTTTTCTAAATCGTAGTTTCATTATGATTATAAACGGCGAGATAGGCGCTGCACCATATCGGTTTTCCAAGCGTGGAAGTCACCGGCAAAAATATGTTTGCGAGCTTCGCCTACCAACCAAAGGTAGAATGCAAGATTGTGGATAGAAGCTATTTGCATGGCAAGGAGTTCGTCGCTCACGAAGAGGTGACGCAGATATGCGCGCGAGTAGACGTTGTCAACATACGATGGGCCGCCTTCCCAAATTGGGGAGAAGTCGTTAGCCCATTTTTTGTTACGCATATTCATAGTTCCTTCGGGAGTGAACAGCATGCCGTTGCGACCGTTTCGAGTAGGCATCACGCAGTCCATCATGTCAACTCCGCGGTCTATAGCTTCGAGGATATTAATTGGAGTGCCGACACCCATCAGGTAACGGGGACGGTCGTGAGGTAACACTTCGTTGACAACGTCGATCATGTCGTACATCACCTCTGCCGGTTCGCCAACAGCTAAACCGCCGATAGCATTACCATCGGCGCCAAGTTCGGCTACACGAGCAGCGCTTTCGCGGCGCAAGTCGGGGTAAGTGCAACCTTGCACAATTGGGAACCATGCTTGGCGATAACCGTAACGGCCTTCGGTTTCGTTGTAGTGTTTCCAACCGCGTTCCATCCAGCGGAGAGTAAGGTCAAGTGATTTTCGGGCATAATCGCGCTCTGAAGTGCCGGGAGGACACTCGTCGAGAGCCATCATTATGTCAGAGCCGATTGAACGTTGAATGTCAACAACATTTTCGGGAGTGAAGAGGTGCTTAGAGCCGTCGATGTGGCTGCGAAAATGGGCGCCTTCCTCGGTGAGTTTTCTGTTTGCGCTAAGCGAAAATACTTGGAAACCGCCGCTATCAGTGAGGATTGGACGCTCCCAGCCGTTAAATTTATGTAGGCCTCCGGCTTGTTCGATGATTTCGATGCCGGGACGGAGGTACAGGTGATAGGTGTTACCCAGTATGATTTGGGCTTTAATATCGTCGCGCAACTCGTGCTGATGCACACCTTTGACAGAGCCAAGGGTGCCAACGGGCATGAAAATCGGGGTTTGAATTTGACCGTGGTCGGTAGTAATTAAGCCGGCACGAGCGTTGCAATCGGTAGATGTAGCTTGAAGCTCAAATGTCATATATAGATAGTTAATGTTTAGCAACAACAAAATTACAAAAAATATTTCATGTAAGGGGTATTGGCATGGCAATTAATTAGGAGTGAGGATAAAAAGGGAGAGCGATTAACAATTGTAACAAAAAAGTTACAAAATGATTTGTGTAATTGGGGAAAAGTTTGTAACTTTGCAGTGCAAATGAGGGAAACGCCTCAGTGATGCACATGATGATTCGCTAGCTCAGCTGGTAGAGCACAACACTTTTAATGTTGGGGTCCTGGGTTCGAGCCCCAGGCGGATCACGGAAGTATGAATGGAAGCTCTTTTGAGCTTCCATTTTTTGTTTACAAAAGCCATGAGGCTTTTGCGTTCAGTAGATAAATAGCGCAGCAAGCCATACTCACACCGTCAGCACGGGGCAAGCCATGCGGGCGCAAAAGTTTGCGCCCCTACAAGGAATGCGCGTATCTACCCCACTAAGAATCTAGGGAGGGATTATTTGCGCCAGAAGGAGCGGCTGAATAGGAGGAGGACTGTGAAGAGCTCGAGACGGCCTACGAGCATGAGGAAACCGAGCACCCATTTGCCGAAGTCTGGTATTAGAACGAAGTCAAAGCCATGACCTATAATTGAGGCACTAAGACCGGTGTTAGATACGCATGAGAGAGAGGTAAAGAATGAGTCTTCAAGAGGTACATTCATTGCGACTAACATTAGTGTGCCGATAAACACCAATAGCACATATATGCACATGAATGCCGTGACTTTATCGACCATCTCACTGCTTTTCACTTTGCCGTCAATTTTCACTGATAGCACAGCATTTGGGCGCACGCATTTGCGCACCTCGTTGTGCAGATTTTTGAAGAGGAAAATCAGACGGTCAATTTTTGCGCCACCGGATGTAGAGCCGGCGCAAGCGCAACCAAACATTAGCGACATTGAAAGTATTACAACAATTGGTGTGAACCATACGAATTTGCCGCAATCGAGTCCGGTAGATGTTATTGTTGACAAGACCTGGAACGCGGGATATATAGTCATATCTTGCCAAGTTACGTTAGGTTGTTCGACAATTGTGCTGATGTTGAACAGCACTACATATAGCACAATTGTCAGCACATAAACTCGCAATGCTTCGTTTTTAAACAGCGGTTTGAAGCGACCGGTTGCAGCTCCGAAAATCAGAGAGAAATTCACGCCGCCCAAGAACATGAAGAGTATAATAATAGCACACGAGTAATCTGAATTGAAATCAATAATAGCGTTAGTTGTTGGAGCAAATCCGCCGGTTGCTATTGCACTAAAACCGTAGCAAATGCTGTCGAACAAATCCATTGGGCCCAACCATAGCAACACTATTGCAGAGACAGAAAGCGTGATGTATGTGCCCCAAAGAGCTTTGGCTGTTGAAGATATGCGCGGGCGCAGTTTATCGTGAGTGATGCCTGTAACCTCGGCGTTGAACATTTGCAAGCCGCTTGAAGAGTTTAGCATTGGGATAACAGCGAGTGTGAATAGGATGATACCCATACCACCAATCCACTGCATGAGAATACGCCAAAGATCTATGCCATGACTGATGTTTGTATAGTTACCGACCATTGAAGCGCCGGTAGTGGTGAAGCCGGACATTGCCTCGAAATAGGCATCAGAGACAGAGAAGTGTGCTGCAGAAAAGATAAACGGCAGCATGCCGAACAAAGAGAACCAAATCCAAACCGTAGCTGTCAAGAGGAAGCCATCGCGACGTCCCATGTGAGTGTGATGTGTGCGAATGGAGCGCATAAGAAATCCGATGATGCAAGTAGCCACCGAGACAATAGCGAAGGGCCACACATCACTTTCATGATATAGGGCACACGTTATTGTGGGAATAAGCATGAAGGCAGCCTCAATCATGAGGAGCCAACCGGTGACTTTAAACACCATTGGGAAGTTTACGACAGGGCGGTCAATATGTTTCACCTTTGCAAGTGTTAGTTAAATATTCGTTCAATTTTGTGCAGAGAGCCTGAGAGCGAGAAAACCACGACATGGTCACCGGGCTGGATGATCGTGTTACCATCAACGAGCATGCCTTGTCCGTTTCGCACAAGACCGGCAATAGTCATGCCTTGCGGCAAATGTAAGTCTTTAACGGGAGAACTGCAAATTTTTGACTTTGTTTTAGCATCAATTTCAGCCACTTCAGCATCGGCAAGGGCCAAGCATTTAGATGTAGAATCGTCGGCATCGAGCAGTAGTTGGAAAATTGAGCTTGAAGCCAATAGTTTTTTATTGATTATGGTGCCGATGTTGAGATTTTCGGCTTGATTGATGTATTGAATAGCTTCGACCTCGGCGATAGTTTTGCGCACGCCCATTTCTTTGGCAGTGAGACAAGTGAGGATGTTAGCTTCGGAGCTGCCGGTGAGAGCGATAAAAGCATCGCAGTCGGTGATACCCTCTTCTTGAAGCACGTCGATGTCACGGCCGTCACCGATGCTAATTTCGCAGTCGGGGCATTTTTCGGGGAGGAGGCGACAAACTTCAGGGTCGTTGTCTATGATTTTAATTTTATATTCATTGCCGGCCAATGCAGCAAATCGCACGGAGATTTTGCCGCCGCCCATAATGATAACACGTTTTACGCGGCGATTCGTTTTACCTGTAAGTTCGAGGAGCTCTGTTACGTTATTAGGCAGCGAAGCTATGTAGAGTATGTCACCTTCTTCGATATAGTCGTTACCACCGGGAATGATAGTTTCGTGGTCGCGTTTGATAGCCGAGACGTGGAAGTTGTGGTTAACTTTTGCGAAGTCTTTTAGTTGCATTCCGATTATCGGAGCGCCTTCGCGTATTTTCACGCCGACAACAATAATAGCGCCGTCGTGAAGTTCAAACCAATGGCGCACCCAAGGATAGTGCAAAGCGGCAAGTATTTCTTGAGCCGCGAGATATTCGGGGTAAATCAAGCGGTCAACGCCCATTTTTTTCACGTGCAATCGGTTGTGCTCCTCCATGAAGTCGTAACTGTTAATACGTGCAACAGTAGTTGCAGCGCCAAGGTTTTTGGCGATAGAGCAAGCTACCACATTTTCGGCTTCGTAAGGAGTGACGGCGATAAAAAGGTCGCAACTACCCACTTTAGCTTCACGCAGAGATTTGAAGGATGTGGGACACCCTTCATAGGTCATGAGATTTAGGTTTGAGTCAAGAATATTAAGCTTGTCAACGTTTTCATCAATGACCAAAATGTCTTGCTCTTCGTGCGAGAGCAGTTTAGCTAAGTGCGAGCCGACTTCACCGGCTCCGGCAATAACGATTTTCATTTTTTGTTAATGGCCTCTTTAAGTTTGAGATAAATCGACTGCGGGTCAATGCCACAAATTTGTTGCAACTGCGGCACAGTGCCGTGAGTGACAAAAGCATCGGGCAAACCGAGACGAACTAAAGGTAAGTTGATATTGTTTTCGGCGAGCCACTCAGCCACAGCAGAGCCAAGGCCACCGTTTATAGTTCCATCTTCGACGGTTACGATAGGACAGCCTTTTGCAGCAACTGCGTTAAGGATGTCGGTATCGAGGGGCTTTAGGAAAATCATGTCGTAGTGGTCGGCAGACAAGCCATCAGCACGCAGTAATTCTATAGCTTTTGTTACATTGTCAGCGATTGTTCCGATTGACAGCACAACTATATCATTTCCGTCAGCAAGTTTTTCGCCCTTGCCAACGGGCAACAATTGCATTTCTTGCTGCCAATTTTGGATGTGACCTGCGCCACGAGGATAGCGTATAGAATATGGTGCATCAGCGTTTTTTAGGGCTGTATGCAGCAAGTTGCGCAGCATGATTTCGTTGCGAGGAGCAGAGACCACCATGTTTGGGACTGTGCGCATATAGGCTAAGTCGAAAGCGCCATGGTGTGTGACGCCATCATCGCCCACTAATCCGGCGCGGTCAATGGCAAACACAACGGGAAGCTTTTGAATGGCAACATCGTGTATGATATGGTCATATCCGCGTTGCAAGAAGCTTGAATATATGCCAACCACGGGCTGCAGTCCGTCTTTTGCTAAACCGCCGGCAAAGGTAACAGCATGGCCTTCGGAGATGCCGACGTCAAACACGCGGTGCGGCAAAACATCTTGCATGGTGGCAATAGATGTGCCTGAAGGCATTGCAGCAGTGATTGCCACAACTTTATCGTTTTTACGAGCGAGTTCGAGCAATGTGGTTCCAAATACATCTTGATATTTTGTATATGGCGAGTTGCTGATTTGTCGTTCGCCGGTTGCGGGATTGAATTTGCCGGGTGCATGCCAATTAGCGGGGTCGCGTTCAGCGGGCTCGTAACCTTTACCTTTGAGGGTGCGAAGGTGCAAGATTTTTGGGCCTTGCATATCTTTTATTTCGTTTATCACGCGAATGAGTGTATTCATATCGTGACCGTCAAAAGGGCCGAAATAGCGGATATTGAGGCCTTCAAAGAGGTTTTGTTGTCCTGCCAGCAAAGCTTTGACGGCATTGCTAAAGCGGAGAATGAAACCTTTTTTGTCCTCGTTGATAAGGTTGTGACGCTTAAGGAATTTATAAAGGCGATAGCGAATGCTATTGTAATTTTTTGACGTATTTAGGTGAGTGAGGTATGAGTGCAAAGAGCCCACGTTTTTATCAATCGACCAATTGTTATCGTTGAGCACGATTAATAAATTGTTTGGGGTGTTTGCAGCATTGTTGATACCTTCAAAAGCCAATCCGCCGCTGATAGATGCGTCGCCGATGACGGCGACAACGTGGCGCAACGGCGACTCGTTTTTGACTTGTGTGGCAATAGCCATACCCAATGCGGCCGAGATAGAGTTAGATGCGTGTCCGGCGGTGAACGTGTCGTATTCGCTTTCATCCGGAGAAGGGAAGCCGCTGAGGCCGCCAAGTTTGCGATTTGTGTTGAATTTATCGCGGCGTCCTGTTAAGATTTTGTGAGGATAAGCTTGGTGACCGACGTCCCAAACAATGCGATCATAGGGGGTATTTAGGACGTAGTGAAGAGCAACGGTAAGTTCGACTGCGCCCATGCTAGAGGCGAAGTGACCGGGATTTTCGGATAGGGATTTTATAAGGAATGCGCGCAATTCAGCACAGAGTTGCGGGAGCTCAGCTTGGGGTAGCTTGCGTAAATCGGCAGGCGAATTGATAGCATTGAGCAAAGGATAATATTGATGTTCAGTATCCATAACAAGCTAAAAAGACACGTACACGCAAAAGCGCAATAGTGGTATAGGTATCGTTAATATTGCAAATATACAAATAATTCGTCAAATAGTATGTATAAGTGCAAAAATCTTTATTTAGAGAGATTGCACGAGTTGTCTTTATTGTCGCAATTTTTAGAGATTGGGCAATCAGACGAACCGCAGCCGCATGTGTTTTTTTTATTTTTTGATCTGCGCACCACCCAAGCCACAGCGATAATAAATATCACTGCGACGATGGCATATTGTATGATTTCGTTAAGATTCATTTTAGCAGATCTTTAATTTTAAGATATTCGTTTTGGAAATTAGGAGTGAGCTCTTCAGTATCGTTGTTGATAGCGGCCATAATTTCATCGTGCGACCAAAATCGCACTTCATCAATTTCAACGGGGTGAAAGTTGAAAGTTGTGTTTTTAGACATAATAACGAAAAAGACGTTTACAAGTTCGCGTTCCACATCACTTTCAAACACATAACGTGTGATAAATTTTGGTTGGACACCGGTGATACCTAATTCCTCACGAGTTTCGCGACGCAAAGCAGCAGATATATCCTCGCCGTAGTCAACGTGACCGCCAACGGCAGTGTCCCAACGTCCGGGCTGAATATCTTTGCTCATAGAACGTTTTTGCAATAAAATAGAACCGTCAGGGGCAACAATATGCAAATGCACCACAGGATGAAGTAGCATGCTACCGGTGTGGCAAGTGGCACGCGTTGCAATGTCAATGATTTGACCATCGGGGTCAACTATGGGTAAAAGTTCTTGAGTCATTGTTTTGTATTTAGTTTATCGTAAAGTTGTTGTGGGGTTAGCTCGGCGCTATATTGAGAGAAAGGGAGCAACATATCGCAACCTTTAGCGTAGTTGCTGCAGCCGTAAGCGGTACGGCCTTTGATGATGTAGCCTTTGCCGCATTTAGGGCATTTTATTTTGCTTAAGTCGGTAACTTTTTTCTTGCGGGGGGCACGAGGTTTCGACTCTTTTTTTGGTTTATCAGCTTTTGCCGGCTTTTCTGTTTTTTGCTCAACTTTGATTTGGAAGCCGGAATTGTCGTTGAGCACGTTGTAGACAATTTGGCTTACCATCTGTTTGAGCTCGCTGAGAAATTCGGCAGCGGAATAATCGCCGCGTTCAATGCGACGGAGCTTATTTTCCCAAAGGCCGGTGAGCTTGGCGCTTTTGAGCAATTCTTCGTGAATTGTAGCGATAAGGTCTATACCGGCCTGAGTAGCTACAATATTTTTTCGTTCGCGACGTATGTAACGGCGTTTGAAAAGAGTTTCGATGATAGCCGAGCGTGTAGACGGGCGACCGATACCGTTTTCTTTCATAGCTTCACGCAACTCCTCCTCTTCAACGTTTTTGCCGGCAGTTTCCATAGCGCGGAGCAAAGTACCCTCGGTGTATAGCTTTGGGGGCTGCGTTGTTTTTTTGTTTAGAGCGGGTGTGTGTGGGCCTGATTCGCCTTCGACGAAAGGCGGGAGTATGCGGTTATCGTCGTTTTCGGCATCTTTGTCGTCAGCCTTTTCGGTGTCTTTAGCGAAAAGTGCGCGCCAACCGGGGTCAACAATAACCTTGCCGACGGCTTTAAAACCAATTTTTTCGACACTGCCAAGCACAGTTGTGGTAGAGAAAATGCAATCGGGATAGAATGCAGCAATAAAGCGCATGGCAATGAGGTGATACATTTTCTTTTCATCGCCAACAAGCGAGAGTGGAGATTCGCCGGTTGGGATGATAGCGTGGTGGTCAGTGACTTTGCTATTGTCGAAAATCTTTTTGCTCATTGGTATTTTTTTGGCTAATACCGGAGCAGTGACGTTGGCATAGGGGGCCATACGTTTGAGTATGTCGGGCACCTTTGGGTAAATGTCGGTAGAGAGGTAGGTAGTGTCGACACGCGGATATGTTGTAACCTTCTTTTCGTAGAGGGTTTGTATGAGTTTAAGAGTTTCGTCGGCAGTCCAGCCCCAACGTTTGTTACACTCAACTTGGAGTGATGTGAGGTCGAAAAGTCTCAACGGAGCTTCGCGGCCTTGTTTTTGGGTGACAGTGTCGACGGTGAACGGTTTTGATTGTATTTGTTGGAGGGCAGCCTCAGCGTCCTCAATTTTTTTGAACTTGCCGGAAGTGGCATTGAATGTCACATCGCGGTAGTTAGTTTTTAATTCCCAATAATCCTCCGGGGTGAAGTTTACGATTTGGAAATGGCGTTCAACAATTAGCGCCAAAGTTGGTGTTTGCACGCGACCGACAGAGAGCACATTGCCTCCGCCGGGAGAATATTTGAGAGTGTAGAGGCGAGTAGCGTTCATACCCAGCACCCAGTCGCCGATAGCGCGCGACAGACCTGCGAGGTATAAGTTTTCGAATTTCTTTTCGGGCTCAAGGGCTTCGAAGCCTTTACGTATAGATTCGTCGGTGAGCGAAGAAATCCATAGACGTTTAACGGGACATTTTATGCCGGCTTTTTGCATCACCCAACGTTGAATAAGTTCTCCCTCTTGACCGGCATCACCGCAGTTAATGACCTCGTCGGCCTCGGCGATGAGCGATTTGATGACGTTAAATTGCTGCTCGATGCCACGATCAGCAATAAGTTTAATGCCGAATTTAGGCGGAATCATCGGGAGCGCGCCAAGGCTCCAGCGTTTCCACATATCGGTATAGTCATGAGGTTCTTTTAAGCAACAAAGGTGGCCAAAAGTCCAGGTAACACGATATCCCCCACCCTCGAAGAATCCTTCGCGGCGGTTATTAGCGCCAAGAATAGCGGCAATATCGCGAGCAACACTCGGTTTCTCAGTAATACAAACAATCACAGGCCTAAAGATTTAGCTTCATTCCAAAATTCGTCCATTTGAGCGAGAGTCATATCTTTGAGATTGAGGCCATGCTCAGTGGCACGTTTTTCAACATGATTAAAACGGGCG